>CALJDB010000295.1 GCA_938023775.1 uncultured Clostridia bacterium | reverse complement strand
TAGTTGAATTCCGATGATTTCCTGATTGCCACCACCATTTGTTCCTCTGGATAGTTCCATAGTCCGGTCAGGTTGTCGGTCGTTCCGTCGAGGATTCTGCGCATGGCGTCGATGCGCGAGGCATAGCCCGGCAGCACCGTCGCTGTGTCGGGGATTTCAATTGCCGCTGCGCTTTGGAAGCAGGCAATGAATGTAGCCAGTATGCAGGCGGCAGCGAGGCGCATTTATCGGAATTTATATTGAAGGCCGAAACTGAACACTTCCTTGAATTGCCAATGAGAATTGTTGTTGTCGGTAATCTTCTGTGAGTCGTCGAAGCGCACGTGGGCATAAATCTGCGTTGACAGGAATTTGTTGATTGAGAAGCTCAGAGTGGTTTCCCAGTCGCCTTGCAGATACGAATAGTCGGAGAACGCGAATATGCGCGAGCTGCTGGGCGGCAAGGGCGCAAACCTTGCCGAGATGACGAACATCGGTCTGCCGGTGCCGCAGGGCTTCACGATCACGACCGAGGCGTGCACCCGCTATTATGAGGACGGCAGGGAGATCGCCCCGGAGATCGAGCAGGAGATCATGGAGTATATCGCGAAGCTGGAGACCATCACGGGCAAGCGCTTCGGCGACAGGGAAAACCCGCTGCTCGTCTCCGTGCGCTCCGGCGCGCGCGCGTCCATGCCGGGCATGATGGACACGATCCTGAACCTCGGTCTCAACGAGGACGTCGTCGAGGTCCTGTCCCGCAAGAGCGGCAACCCCCGCTGGGCGTGGGACTGCTACCGCCGCTTTATCCAGATGTATTCCGACGTCGTGATGGAGGTCGGCAAGAAGTATTTCGAGCAGCTCATCGACGCGATGAAGGCGGAGAAGGGCGTCAAGCAGGACGTCGAGCTCACCGCGGACGACCTGCGCACGCTCGCGGGTCAGTTCAAGGCGGAGTATAAGGCGAAGATCGGCGAGGATTTCCCGACCGACCCGACCGAGCAGCTGATGGGCGCGATCAAGGCGGTCTTCCGCTCCTGGGACAACCCGCGCGCAAACGTTTACCGCCGCGATAACGACATCCCCTATTCCTGGGGCACCGCCGTCAACGTGCAGTCCATGGCGTTCGGCAACATGGGAGACGACTGCGGCACCGGCGTCGCCTTCACGCGCAACCCCGCGACGGGCGAGAAAAAGCTTTTCGGCGAGTTTTTGACCAACGCGCAGGGCGAGGACGTCGTCGCCGGCGTGCGCACCCCGATGCCCATCGCGGAGATGGCGGAGAAGTTCCCCGAAGCCTTCGCCCAGTTCGAGCAGGTCTGCAAGACGCTCGAGGCGCACTATCACGATATGCAGGACATGGAGTTCACGGTGGAAAACCGCAAGCTCTATATGCTCCAGACCCGCAACGGCAAGCGCACGCCCGCCGCGGCGCTCAAGATCGCCTGTGACCTCGTGGACGAGGGCGCGATTGACGAAAAGCAGGCGGTCGCGATGATCGAGCCGCGCTCTCTCGACGCGCTGCTCCACCCGCAGTTTGACGCATCTGCGCTGAAGAGCACGCCCGTCATCGGGCAGGCGCTCGCCGCCTCTCCCGGCGCCGCCTGCGGCAAGATCGTGTTCACCGCCGAGGACGCCAAGGCGTGGAAGGAGCGCGGCGAGAAGGTCGTGCTCGTCCGGCTGGAGACCTCCCCGGAGGACATCGAGGGCATGAAGGCGGCGCAGGGCATCCTGACCGTCCGCGGCGGCATGACGAGCCACGCCGCCGTCGTCGCGCGCGGCATGGGCAAGTGCTGCGTCTCCGGCTGCGGTGAGATCAATATGGACGAAGAAAACAAGCGCTTCACCCTCGCGGGCAAGACTTACCACGAGGGCGACTGGCTCAGCATCGACGGCTCCACCGGCAAAATCTATGACGGCGCGGTCCCGACCGTGGACGCCGCCATCGGAGGCGAGTTCGGCCGCGTGATGGGCTGGGCGGACAAATACCGCCGCCTCGGCGTCCGCACGAACGCGGACACGCCGCACGACGCCGCGCAGGCGGTCAAGTTCGGCGCGGAGGGCATCGGACTTTGCCGCACGGAGCACATGTTCTTCGACGCCGAGCGCATCCCCGCCATCCGCCAGATGATCTGCTCGGACACCGTGGAGCAGCGCGAGAAGGCGCTCGCGAAGCTCGAACCGATGCAGCAGAGCGACTTTGAGGGCATGTACGAGGCGCTTGAGGGCAGACCGATGACCGTCCGCTTCCTCGATCCCCCGCTCCACGAGTTCGTCCCGACCGAAGAGGCGGACATCGAAAAGCTCGCGCGCGATATGGGCAAGACTGTGGACGAGATCAAGGCGATCATCGCGTCCCTGCACGAGTTCAACCCGATGATGGGCCACCGCGGCTGCCGCCTCGCCGTCACCTTCCCGGAGATCGCCGCAATGCAGACCCGCGCCGTCATCAAGGCAGCGCTGAACGTCAGCGCACGCCACCCGGAGTGGAACATCGTGCCGGAGATCATGATCCCGCTCGTCGGCGAGGTCAAGGAGCTCCGCTATGTCAAGAGCGTCGTCACCGAAACCGCCGACAAACTCATCGCGGAGGCGGGCAGCAAGATGCAGTATAAGGTCGGCACCATGATCGAGATCCCGCGCGCCGCGCTGACGGCGGACGCCATCGCGAAGGAGGCGGACTTCTTCTCCTTCGGCACGAACGACCTGACCCAGATGACCTTCGGCTTCAGCCGCGACGACGCCGGAAAGTTCCTCGGCGCATATTACGACAAGAAGATCTACGAAAACGACCCCTTCGCCAAGATCGACCAGATCGGCGTCGGCAAGCTCGTCGACATGGCGGCAAAGCTCGGCCGCGCGGCGAATCCGGAGCTGCATCTCGGCGTCTGCGGCGAGCACGGCGGCGACCCCAGCAGCGTGGAGTTCTTCCACCGCGTTGGCCTCGACTACGTCTCCTGCTCCCCCTTCCGCGTCCCCATCGCCCGCCTGAGCGCCGCACAGGCTGCCATCCGCGAACAGCGCCAATAAGAAGCCCGCGCAAACAGCGTAGGCAAAACAACTGATATAAATACGGTCACACAGTCCCTTTGGATTGTGTGACCGTTATTTTTTTGCCCATTTTCAGCTGAATACACCGCAAATCAGCGTCTTCCTTGATTTCCTCATCG
>CALJDB010000294.1 GCA_938023775.1 uncultured Clostridia bacterium | reverse complement strand
CCGCCTCGCCTACGAGGAGAGCAAGGAGCTGACGAACGTGGTTCAGGTCCACACCCTCGGTGCGGACTTCTCGCCCGTGATGATTTTCCGCCACAAGCCCCTGCAGCCCGGTGACATCTGCCGTCTGGACGGCAGCACGAACGTGGCCTGCTATTCCTCCGACATTGCGCGCACCTTCGCCGTCGGCGGCAGCGTGCTTCCGGAGCGGCAGCACATCTTTGACACGCTGCTGCGCGCCCAGGACAAGGCGTTCTCCATGATCGGTCCCGGCGTGCCCTTTGCGGACGTGTTCAACGAGATGCAGAAGTTCATCTCCAGCGAGATTCCCGGCTTTATCCGCGGCCACTACGGCCACTCCCTCGGCTGCGGCCGCGACGCGGAGGAGCTGCCCCGCATCTCCACCATGCCCGGCTGCTTTGAGCCGAACATGATCTTCTGCGTGGAGTTCCCGTATTACAGCTCCCGCAACCATAACTACAACATCGAGGACGAGATCCTCATCACCGAAAACGGCATTGAGCAGCTTACGTTCACGAACCGCAGCCTGTTCGTGAAGTAAGGCCTGCAGCATTTTTCCGCATCCCCCGGGGGCGTTCCGGCGCCTCCGGGGGACAAATAAACCGATGGGAGAACGATAAAAATGAGCAAAGTGAATTTTGACGAATATATTGAGCGCCGCGGCACGGACAGCGACAAGTGGGATAACTATGCCGCACGCTTTACGGAGCAGGACGCCCGCGGCTGCGTGCCTATGTGGGTCGCGGATATGGACTTTCTCTGCCCGCCGGAGGTGAAGGAGGCAGTCTGCCGCCGCGCGGAGCTTGGCATTTACGGCTACAACATCTGGCAGACCAAGGGATATAACGAGGCGACGGTCTATTGGGCAAAGCAGCGTTATCACTGGGACATCGACGAGCAGTGGATCGTGTTCACGCCCGGCATTGTCCCGGCTATCTGCAACGCGGTCGTCGCGCTGACAAAGCCCGGCGACGGCGTCATCGTGCAGATGCCGGTTTACTACCCGTTCCACAAGGCCATCGAGATGAACGGCCGTGTGCTGCGCAACAACCAGCTCATCGAGCGCGACAGCTATTACACGATGGACTTCGACGGTCTGGAGGCTCTGGCGCGCGAACCGGGCAACACCATGATGATCCTCTGCAGCCCGCATAACCCGGTCGGCCGCGTCTGGAAGCGCGAGGAGCTGGAGCGCGTCTGCGAGATCTGCAAGCGCAACGGCGTCATCCTCGTCTCCGACGAGATCCATGCCGACCTGCTCATGCCGGGCACGGAATATGTCTCCACCGGCTCCATCGCAAAGAGCTATGAGGACAACATCATCTCCTGTTTTGCGCCGAGCAAGACCTTCAACATGGCAGGACTGCAGGCCTCCGCCATCGTCATCCCGAATCCTGCCCTGCGCGAAGCCTTCCGCGGCAATATCGCAAAAACGCGCCTGCCGTCCATGAACGTGTTTGCCGGCGTGGCGCTTGAGGCGGCGTGGAAGCACTGCGAATATTACGCCATTGAGGTGATGGAGTATATCGCCGCAAACATCGACCACACGATCGAGTTTTTCCGCGAGAACACGCCGAAGATCAAAATGCGCCGCCCGGAGGGAACTTATCTCGGCTGGGTGGACATCAGCGGCCTCGGCCTGAGTGTGGCGGAGGGAGAGCGCTTCATCATCGAGCGCGCCAAGATCGCCGCGGACCTCGGCGCATGGTTCGGTCCCGGCGGCGAGAAATATGTCCGCTTCAACTTTGCCTGCCACCGCAGCACGCTGGACAAGGCGCTCGCGCAGTTGAAGGCGGCTTATGACCGCGAATTCGCCTGAGCGCGGCGGGGGAGAATGCAGGATGAAGATGACGGAATATCCGCTGCTTTCCAGCAGCATCAAAATCGGCAACGTGACCTTCCGCAACCGCATCATTGCGTCGCCGACCTCGGTGCCGAAGCTCTCGCCTGATGGATTTCTCACGAAGCAGAACGTCGCCTATTTTGCGCTGAAGGCCAAGGGCGGCGCCGCGGGCGTCACGCTCGGAGACACGATCGTCCACCGCCAGAGCGGTCAAGGCCGCCGCACCAAGATCGCCATTGAGGACCCGCTCATTATGGAGTCGCTGACCGACGTGGCCCGCGCCATCCGCGAGTTCGGCGCCGTGCCCTCGCTGGAGCTGACGCACTACGGCATCTACGCCCATGTGCGTAAGCTGGAGACCCCGCCGCCCCCGGGCTGCATCCGCTTCGGACCGAGCGAGCGCGTGGCCGCAAACGGCCTCGTCACGCCGGCCATGACGGCGGAGCAGATTGAGATGATTGCGGACGCCTTCGGCGCCGCCGCCGCGCGGGCGAAGGACGCGGGCTTTCTGATGGTGAGCGTCCACGGCGGCCATGGCTGGCTGCTCGGCCAGTTTATGTCCGCGGCCTCCAACCACCGCACGGACGAATACGGCGGGTCGCTGGAAAACCGGATGCGCTTCCCGCTGATGGTCATTGCGCGCATCCGTGCCGCGGTCGGCCCCGGCTTCCCGATTGAGTTCCGCATTTCCGGTGCGGAATATTCCGACGGCGGCTACGGCATTGAGGAGGGCGTGGAGATCGCGAAGATGCTCGACGGCAAGGTGGACCTCATCCACGTTTCCGCCGGCCACCACGAGTATCCGGACACGTTTATCATCACGCACCCGTCTATGTTCTATGACCACGGCTGCAACGTCCACCTCGCGGCGGCGATCAAAAAGGCGGTCAAAACGCCCGTCGCCTGCATCGGCGGTCTTTCCGACCCGGCGCAGATGGAGGAAATTCTAGCGAGCGGTCAGGCGGACATCGTCGAGATGGGCCGCGGTCTCATCGCGGACCCCTTCCTGCCGCGCAAGGTGCGCACTGGTCAGGCGGACGACGTGGTAAAGTGTATGCGCTGCTTCCAGTGTATGTCCGCCCTCGGTCCGAGCCGCACGATGGATTGCTCGCTCAATCCGGTCATCGGCCGCGAAATGGAGTTTCTCTATAACGCTTACCCCGCGCCGGCGGAGCGCTGCCGCGTTCTGGTCGCCGGCGGCGGACCGGGCGGCATGACGGCAGCCATCACGGCTGCGCAGCGCGGCCACAGCGTCATTCTCTGCGAAAAGACTGGTCATCTTGGCGGAAAGCTGCGGTGCGAGCAGTGGGTGGACTTCAAAAAAGACCTCTGGGACTATGTCGGTGTGCTGGAGCGCCGTCTGGAAAGAGCGGGCGTGGAGGTGCGGCTCAATACAGCCGTTACGCCGGAGCTTGTGCGGGAGATCGCACCGGATGCGCTTATCGCGGCCTTCGGTGCGGAGCCGGTCGTGCCGCGCATTCCGGGCATTGACGATCCGCGCGTGATGCTCGTGACGGAGTTCGGCAAGGAGAGCTATCCGCAGATCGGCCGGCGCGTCGTCATCCTCGGCGGCGGGCTTGTCGGCTCGGAAACGGCGGTGCACCTGCTGCGCCGCGGCCACGACGTCACGGTTGTGGAGATGGGCAGCGACTTTGCGCGCGACGCGGTGGAGGAGCACAAGACCGGTCTGCGCATCCAGTTTGAAAAGGGCGTGAAGCTCCACCTGGGCACCCGTGGTCTGGAGGTGAACGCCGAGGGCCTCGTCTGCGAAGGACCGGACGGTGCGCGCTTCACGCTGCCGGCGGACACCATCCTCTGCGCCGTCGGCCTGAAGCCAAACACGGCGGAGGTGGACCCGCTGCGCGAGCTGACCCCATGGTTCCAGGACATCGGCGACTGCGTGCGAGCCGGCCGCGTCGTGAACGCAACGAACGAGGGCTATTACGCCGCACTGAATATCTGAAAAACCCTGTATCCCGGAGGAAAACGCCATGAATGAGCATTATCCGCATCTCTTCAGCCCGCTGCGCATCGGCGGCGTCACCCTGAAAAACCGCATCGTCTCCGCGCCGACGAGCCAGGCGGACATCAACGCCGACGGCACGCTCCACGAGCGGAACATCGACTATTTTGCGCGCAAGGCGCGCGGCGGCGCGGCGGTCGTGACCGTGGGCGACGGCATCATCCATCCGAGCGGAAAGGACCACCCGACGCAGCTGCTGCTCTATCGGGACGAGAGCCTGCCCTCGCTCGTGCGCTGCGCGGAGGCCATTCACCGAGGCGGCGCGCTGGCCTGCTGCGAGCTGAGCCACGGCGGCATCGTCTGCGACCCGAAGTTCCTTGACGGGGAGCAGCCGCTCGGTCCGTCGGAGATGGAGGTGCGCATCGGCTTCACGGACGGGGAGCCCGTTTTCACGCGGACGCGGGAGCTGACGGCGGCGCAGATGGAGGAGCTGGCGGAGGCTTACGCCGCCGCGGCGGCGCGCGTGAAGCGTGCGGGCTTCGATATGGTCATGGCCCACGCGGCCCACGGCTGGCTCATCGGGCAGTTTTTCTCCCCGGACATCAACCGGCGCCAGGACGAATACGGCGGCAGCATTGAAAACCGCTGCCGCTTTGCCAGACTTGTGCTGACGCGCATCCGCGCCGCGGTCGGGCCGGGCTTCCCCATCACGCTGCGCATCAACGGCTGCGACGAGACGGAGACGGGCCTGCGCATTGCGGACACGGTCGCCATCTGCCGGGAGCTGGAGCCGTTTGTGGACGCCTTCCATGTCTCCGCCGGCGTGATGTACGCGCCGGAGACGCTCGACCGGATGCACGCGCCGATGTTCGCTCCGCGCGGGCACCTGCTGGACTATGCCGCGGCAGTCCGCGCGGCGGTGAATGTGCCGGTCATTTCCGTCGGCGGCCACGGCGTGCCGGAGGACATGGAGCGTGCGCTCGCGGCGGGACGGGCCGACGCCTTCGCGCTTGGCCGCCAGTTGCTTGCGGACCCGGATTTTGCCGAAAAGGCGCGGCGGGGGCAGGCGGAGCGCATCCGGCCCTGCCAGCGCTGCGGCACCTGCCAGTCCTGCCGCTTTGCGCTCGGAACGGCGCGCTGCGCCGTGAACCCGGAGATCGGCCACGAGGCGCTTTACACCGGGCTGGGCCGCGCGCCGGAGATAAAGCGCGTGCTGGTCGTCGGCGGAGGCCCGGGCGGAATGCGCGCCGCCATCGCCGCGGCGCGGCGCGGCCACCGCGTGACGCTCTATGAAAAGGAGGCCGCGCTCGGCGGACTGCTGCGCCACTCCGCGGCCGTGCCCTTCAAGCGGGACATCGTGCGGCTGCTGAACGCGCTCGCGGCGGAGATGGCTGCGCTCGGCGTGGAGACCGTGTTAAACTGCGAGCTGACGCCGGAGCAGGCTGCGGCGGAGCACCCTGACGCGATCATCGCGGCGCTCGGCGCCGTGGAGGCGCGGCCGGAGATCCCCGGTGCGGCGCTCGCGCTGACGGCGCTGGAGGCCGAGCAGCGCGGCGTGGAGGGCGAAACGGCGGTCGTGGTCGGCGGCGGACTTGTCGGCTGCGAAACGGCGATCTGGCTGGCGGGGCAGGGCAAGGCCGTCACGCTGCTCCAGCGCGGGGACACCCTCGCGCGCGACGCCAACTTCCGCCACGGCAAATCCGTCCGGTGTGAGCTGGAACGCCTGGGCGTGGACGTGCGGCTCGGCACCGCGTGCAGCGCGGTCACGCCGGAGGGCGCGCTCGCCCGCTGCGGCGGGGAGGAGCGGCTTTTCCGCGCGGACGCCGTCGTGCTCGCCGCAGGGCTGCGGCCGCTGCGGGAGGCCGCGGAGCGCTTCCGGGATGCCGCAGACGTGTTTCTGCCCATCGGCTGCTGCGTTGCGCCCGGCCAACTGCGCGAGGTGTTCGCCGCGGCGGACAGCGCCGGCTGTTTCTGCATTTGATTTCAGGAGGAATTTTTGCTATGAAAACCATCATTTCCACTCCCGCCGCGCCCGGCGCGATCGGGCCTTATTCCCAGGCGACGGCCGCCGCGGGGCTTGTGTTCGTCTCCGGCCAGCTTCCGCTCGACCCCGCGACGGGGGCGTTTGCGCCCGGCGGCGTGCGGGAGCAGGCGGCGCAGTCGCTGAAAAATCTCTGCGCCATTCTGGCCGCGGTCGGCTGCGGGCCGGAAGACGTGGTGAAAACCACCGTGTTCCTGCAGAATATCGCGGATTTCGCCGCGGTGAACGAGGTCTACGCGGCCGTTTTCCCGGAAAACTGCCCCGCGCGCAGCGCGGTGGAGGTGGGTGCCCTGCCGAAGGGCGCTCTCGTCGAGATCGAGGCCATCGCGGTGAAGCCCGTGTGAAGCCGCAAAGGAAAAAGCCCGAAGCCGCCCGGCTTCGGGCTTTTTCCTTTGCGAAAAATCCATCTGGCACAAAACTGCTA
>CALJDB010000293.1 GCA_938023775.1 uncultured Clostridia bacterium | reverse complement strand
GCACCCGTTGTCTGCGCAGCGGCAAGGTTACCCGCGCTGTGTGATAAGCGAAAAGTCATGAAAAAAGCCGACGAAGCATTTCGTCGGCTTTTTTGCTTTCCCGATCGAAAAACCTGTGCTATAATGAATGCCACAGACTTCCAAAGGAGGCTATCGACCTATGTCTGAGCGCAGCAGCGGCATTTTGCTGCCGGTTTACGCCCTTCCCTCGCCGCATGGCGTGGGCACGATGGGGCGCGCCGCGTTTGAATTTATCGACTTTCTCGCCGCGGCGCACCAGCGCTGGTGGCAGATTTTGCCCATCGGACCGACGGGCTACGGCGACTCGCCCTACCAGAGCTTTTCCACCTTTGCAGGAAACCCCTACTTCATCGACCTTGACCTGCTGGAAGCCGACGGGCTGCTGACCGCGGCGGAAATCGCGGCGGCAGAGGCGCCGGACTTAGCGCGCGTGGACTACGGCGCGCTTTACCGCACGCGCCCGCCCCTGCTCCGCCGCGCAGCGGAGCGTCTGCTCGCGCGGGAGCCGGGTGCGGCGGAGGACTTCGCCGCGGCGCAGCCGTGGGTGCGCGACTGGGCGCTTTTTTCCGCGCTGAAGTCCCATTTCGGCGGCGCGGCTTGGACCGCGTGGGAGGAGGACATCCGCCTGCGGCAGCCGGAGGCGCTCGCGCGTTACCGCGCCCTGCTCGCGCGGGAGACCGCGCTGGAGACGGCGGTGCAGCTGCTTTTCGACCGCCAGTGGACCGCGCTGCGCGCTTATGCGGCGGAAAAAGGCGTTAAAATCCTCGGCGACCTGCCGTTTTACGTCGCGCCGGACTCCGCCGATGTCTGGGCGGAGCCGCGGTTTTTCGCGCTCGACGCCCACGGGCGCAGCACCGCCGTCGCCGGCGTTCCGCCGGACTATTTCAGCGCCGACGGCCAGCTCTGGGGCAACCCGCTCTATGACTGGGACGCGATGGCGGCGGACGGCTACGGCTGGTGGATCCGCCGCATCGCGGGCGCGCAGCGCCGCTTCGACGCGGTGCGCATCGACCATTTCCGCGGCTTCGCGCGCTACTGGGCGGTCCCCGCCGGGGCGGAGAGCGCGCGGGAGGGCGCGTGGCTGCCCGGTCCCGGCATGGCGCTGCTCGGCGTGCTGAACGGCTGGTTCCCGGACCTGAAGTTCATCGCGGAGGACCTCGGCGTGCTGACGCCGGAGGTGCCGGAGCTGCGGGAGGAGTGCGGCTGGCCGGGCATGCGCGTGCTGCAATTCGCCTTCGACCCGGACGGCGACGGGGCGTATCTGCCCCACAGCTATGAGCGAAACTGCCTCTGCTGCACCGGCACTCATGACAACACGACGCTCGCCGCGTGGGTCGGCGAGGTCTCGGACCGCGAGCGCGCGTTCGCCCAGCGCTATCTCGGCGTCCCGGCGAACCGGCTGCGCGAGGCGCTGCTGCGCGCGGGGCTCGGCTCCGTCGCGGAATACTTTTTCGCGCAGATGCAGGACTATCTCGCCCTCGGCGCACCGGCGCGGACAAACACGCCCGGCACGGCGCAGGGCAACTGGCAATGGCGGCTCGCGCCGGGCCAGCTCACGGCGGCGAAGGCGGCGGAGATCGCCGCGCTGACCGCGCTTTACCGCCGGAGCGCTCCGGCAGAAAAGGAGGAGACAAAATGACTAACGAACCGACGCTCGTCGTCATGGCTGCTGGAATGGGCAGCCGCTTCGGCGGGCTCAAGCAGCTCATGCCCGTCGACGACGCAGGGCACCCCATTCTGGATTTTTCCATCTACGACGCTTACCGTGCCGGCTTCCGCCGCGCGGTGTTTATCATCAAGCGCGCGCTGGAGGCGGACTTCCGCGCCGCCGTCGGCGACCGGATCGCGAAGACGATGCGTGTGGACTATGTGTTTCAGGAGCTCGACGACCTTCCGGAGGGCTTCGCGGTCCCGACCGGGCGCGAAAAGCCGTGGGGCACGGGTCACGCCGTCGCCTGCTGCCGCGCCGCGGTGGACGGTCCCTTTGCCGTCATCAATGCCGACGATTTTTACGGTGCGGGCGCGTTCCGGGCATCTTATGACTTCCTCACCGCGCCGCGCTCTGCGGGCGAGAGCGCCATGGTCGGCTACCGACTGCGCAACACGGTGACGGAAAACGGCAGCGTCTCCCGCGGCATCTGCACCGTGGAGAACGGGCTGCTCACCGCCGTCACGGAGCGCACGCAGATCGAGCAGCGCGGCGACGCCGCGGTCTATATCGAAAACGGCGCGGAGCACCCGCTCACAGGCGATGAGACCGTCAGCATGAACTTCTTCGCCTTCGGTCCGGAGATGCTGGATGAGCTCTGGACGCGCTTCCCTGCGTTTCTGGAGCGGAATCTGCCCGAAAACCCGCTGAAATGCGAGTATTATCTCCCCAGCGTCGTCACCGCGGTTCTGAATGAGCGCCGCGGCAGCGTCCGCGTCTTAGAGTGCGACGAGGTCTGGCACGGCGTCACTTACCGCGCCGATCTCCCCGCCGTCAAGTCCGCCATCGCGGAGCTGAAGCGCGCGGGGGTGTACCCGGAGGAGTTTTGAGGGGAATAAATTGGTGTTTCTCGCCCCAAGGACGAGGGGTTTTGAATATTGAATGCGCCTTTGGCGCAAATTTAATAGGTTTCGCGCCTACGGCGCGAAACCTATTAAATCTTAGCGCCCGCAGGCGCGTTCAGCTTTATCCTCATGAAAACCAGCCGCCCTCAAAAAAAGAGGACGGCTGTTTCTTCACCCCAGAATCTTCAGCGCCCCGGTCGGGCAGGCTTCGGCGCATTTCAGGCAATCGGCGCATCCGGCGATGCGGGCGCTGTTGCGGAATTCGGGCTTGATGACCGTTCCGAAGCCGCGGCCGACGAGACCGAGGAGCCCCTGCCGCGCGACCTCGTCGCAGGTGCGGACGCAGAGGGAGCAGAGAATGCACTTGCCCTCGTTGCGCTCGATGCAGACGAGCTTTTTCTCGCTGGCGCCGCGGCGCTTTTCCCCGGCGAAGCGCTCCGGATGGAGCTCATAGCGGTTCGCGTGGCGGATGAGGCGGCAGTCGGCATAGTCGAAGCAGCCGCACTCCAGACACCGCTGCGCCTCCGCACGCGCCTGCTCCGCCGTAAAGCCGAGATTCATCTCGCGGAAATCGCGCTTGCGGTCCTCCGGCGGGCGCACGGGCATTTCCGCGCGCGGGCGCTTTTCGCGGTCCGCGAGCATCTCCGCCGTGACCTCGCGCTCGGAATAATACGGGCGGCGGTAAGGCGTCTCCTCCCCGCAGAGAAAGCCGTCCACCACGGCGGCGGCTTTCCCGCCCTCGCCGATGGCGGCGATGGCGATATCCGCGCCGCGGTTCGTCGCGTCACCGACGGCGAACACGTTCGGCAGGTTGGTGCGGAACGTCGCCTCGTCCGCGGCGAGGCAGCCGCGGCGGTTTTTCTCGATCGCCTCAAAGCCGTCCGGCAGGAGCTTCTGCCCGATGGCGGCGACGACGCTGTCCGCCGGGAGAATTTCAAATTCGCCCTCCACGGGCACGGGGCTGCGCCTGCCGCTCGCGTCCGGCTCGCCGAGGCGCATCACCTGTAGCTTCACGCCCGTGACATGACCCCCTTCGCCGAGAATTTCCGCCGGATTGCGCAGGAAGCGGAAGGTTACGCCCTCCTCCATCGCCTCGGCGATCTCGGCGCGCTCAGCGGGCATTTCGTCCATCGTGCGGCGGTAAACGACGCTGACCTCCTTCGCGCCGAGGCGGACGGCGCTGCGGCAGGCATCCATGGCGGTATTGCCGCCGCCGACGATCACGACGCGCTCGCCGATCTCCGGCTCGACGCCGAAGGCGGCGGTGCGCAGCAGGTCGATGCCGCCCCAGACGCCCGCGAGACCGTCCCCCGGACAGCCGACGGGCGTGCTCCGCCACGCGCCGGCGGCGACGACGACGGCGTCGAAGTCGGCGCGCAGCGCGTCCAGCGTGACGTCGCGCCCGACGCGCGTATCCGGCCTCATCCGGACGCCGAGCGCAGCGATCTCCGCAATCTCCTCGTCCAGCACGCGCTTCGGCAGGCGGTATTCCGGGATGCCGTAGCGCAGCATGCCGCCCATTTTCGGCATCGCGTCAAGCACGGTGACGTCGTGACCGCGGCGGCGCAGGAAATAAGCCGCCGTGAGCCCCGCAGGACCGCCGCCGACGACGGCGACGCGCTTGCCCGTCTCCGGAGCGAGCGCGGGACGCCACGGTCTGCCCGAGGCGAGGTCCGCGTCCGCGGCGAACGCCTTCAGATAGGCGATGGAAATCGGCTGCTCCACCAGCTTGCGGCGGCACGCCGTTTCGCAGGGGTGGGGACAGACGCGGCCGATGGACGCCGGAAGCGGGTTCGTCTCCTTGATGATTTCGACCGCCTCGCGGTCGAGCCCCAGCGCGATCATCTTCACATAGCGCTGGCAGTCCGTTCCCGCGGGGCAGGCAAGCATGCAGGGACCTCGGCAGTCGCCGTCATGGTCGCTCATCAGCAGCTCCAGCGCCACCCGTCTCGCCCGGACGACGCGGGGCGACTCGGTATCGAGCACCATGCCGTCCGCGGCGAGGGTGGAGCAGGCGCGCAGCAGCTTCGGGCTCGCCGCGCTCTCCACGACGCAGAGCCCGCAGGCGCCGTAATGACGAACGTGTTCGTTATGGCAGAGCGTCGGGATCTCGATCCCGTGCCGCTCCGCGATCTGTAAAACGGTCTCTCCGGTCTCGCCCGTGCAGGCGACGCCGTTGATCGTCAGCTTGATCTCACTCATTTTTCCCGCACCTCCTTCATTCGACCGTCACCGCACCGAGACGGCAGGCACTCCGGCACGCGCCGCAGCGGATGCACGCCGCCGGGTCGATGGCGAAGGGCTTTTTCAGCTCGCCATGGATGGCGGAGGCGGGGCATTTGCGCGCGCAGAGTGAGCATCCGGCGCATTTTTCCGGGTCGATCGCGTAAGTCAGAAGCGCCTTGCACTGCTTTGCCGGGCACCTGTGCGCCCGGATGTGGGCGTCATATTCGTCGCGGAAATAGCGGATGGTGGTCAGCACCGGGTTCGGTGCGCTCTGACCGAGACCGCAGAGCGCGCCGTCCTTGACCGCAGCGCAGAGCTCTTCGAGCAGCTCCACGTCGCCCTCCTTTCCCTCGCCGCTCACGATGCGGCTCAAGATCTCCGACATGCGCTTCGTCCCGATGCGGCAGTGGACGCATTTTCCGCAGGATTCGCGCGTGGTAAAATCGAGGAAAAACTTCGCGACGGCGACCATGCAGGTCTCGTCGTCCATCACGACCATGCCGCCGGAGCCCATGATCGCGCCCGTCGCGGCGAGCGACTTATAGTCGATCACGGTGTCCAGCAGGCTCGCCGGGATGCAGCCGCCGCTGGGTCCGCCCATCTGCACCGCCTTGAACTCCCTGCCGTCCCGGATGCCGCCGGCGATGCCGAAGATGACGTCGCGCAGCGTTTTGCCCATCGGGATCTCCACGAGCCCGCCGCGGCGGACCTTGCCGGTGACGGCGAAGACCTTGGTCCCGCGGCTGCCCTCCGTGCCGAGCGCGGCAAACGCCTCGCCGCCGTGGAGCAGGATCCACGGGACGTTTGCGAAGGTCTCCACATTATTGATATTGCTCGGCTTATGCCAATAGCCCTCCTGCGCCGGGAAGGGGGGCTTTAAGCGCGGCTGCCCGCGATTGCCCTCCAGCGACTCGATGAGCGCCGTCTCCTCGCCGCAGACGAACGCACCCGCGCCCGCCTTGATGCGCAGCGAGCAGGAAAAGCCCGTGCCGAGGATATTCTCGCCGAGATAGCCGCGCTCCCTCGCCGCGTCGATCGCCTTTTGCAGACGGACGATGGCGAGCGGATACTCCGCGCGGACATAGACGACCGCCTCGTGCGCGCCGATGGCATAAGCCGCGATAAGCATGCCCTCGATGAGGTTATGCGGGTCGGACTCGATCACCGCGCGGTCCATAAACGCGCCGGGGTCGCCCTCGTCGGCGTTGCAGATGAGATATTTCTCCTCGCCCGCGCTCCGGCGCGCGGCGTCCCACTTAAACCATGTCGGAAAACCCGCGCCGCCGCGCCCGGCGAGCCCGGAGACCTTGACGGTCTCGATGACCTCCTCCGGCGTCATCGTGCGCAGGACCTTTTCGAGCGCCCGATAGCCGCCCGCGGCGAGATAATCGTCGAGGCTCTCCGGGTCGATGACGCCGCAATTCCGCAGCGCGATGCGCGTCTGACCGGTCAGAAACGCCTCGTCCTCCGGGGCAATCAGCAGCGAGCCGAGGGCGGCATAATCCCCGGTCTCCGCCGCGGCAGCGATAGCGTCCGCGTCGCCCGGCTTCACGCGGACGCAGCGGTGCAGCGCACCGGCGTCGTCATAAATATCCACGATAGGCTCCAAATAGCAGGCACCGACGCAGCCCGTGATGCCGAGGCGCACTTGGGAGCCCGCAAGTCGCTCCTCCAGCGCGGCATAGACCGCGCCCGCGCCCGCGGCGAGCCCGCAGGAGCCCTCTCCGACCGCAATACGCACGCTCATGCCTCCGCCTCCTTCCGCAGCTCGCGGAGAATACTCCGCACCTTGTCCGGCGTCAGCGAGCCATAAGTCGTTTCGTTGATCATCATGACCGGCGCGAGCGAGCAGCAGCCGAGACAGGACACGAGCGAGAGGGAGAACATCCCATCCTCCGTCGTCTCGCCGTCGCAAATGCCGAGCTCGTCCGTCACCGCCTCCGCAATGCGCTCCGCGCCGTTGACGAAGCACGCGGTGCCCTTGCAGAGCATGATGAGGTATTTCCCCACCGGCTGGAAGCGGAACTGGGAATAAAACGTCGCCACGCCGAGGATCTTTGCCGGGGTCTCCCCCGTGCGCTCCGCGATGCGGTAGACCGCGTCGACGGGGACGTAGCCATAGATCTCCTGTGTTTTCTGCAAAATGGTGATGAGGCTGCCCTTCACGCCGGCATAGTGCGCCAGCGTTTCATCCAGCAGCGAAAGGTCCACGGTTTTGTGGTCGCAGCATTGCATGGGAAAACGATCCCTCCTAAAAAAATAATCAGGTGAATATGGAAAGTAAGTGCGTTCCCTCCGCGAGGGCGCGGAGGCGTCCGCCGTCAAAGAGTCCGGCGACGGCGCAGACGATCCAGAGCACGACCGCGCACTCCACCGCGCCGAGCAGCGCGCCGCCGAGCACGTCCGCCCAGCGGATGACCGGCAGACGGAACGCCCAGCCGAGCGCGCGCCGCAGCAGGTTCAGCAGCAGGAGCAGCAGCAGGAAAATGACGAGAAAGAGCGCGATGTGCGCCAGTGTCTCCGCCACGGAGCGCAGCAGCGCGTCCACCGCGGTCTCCACGGAGCCCGCCGCCGCGCCGACCGCCTCCTCCGCCGCGCGCTGCACGCTGAGCCCGAAGCGCTCCAAAAGCGCGCGCAGCCCCTCCGGCAGCACCTCCGCGAGCGCGCCGCCGAGGTCCGGGAGCCGCAGCTCCGCGAGCGCGGCGAGGTCCGCGTGTCCGTCGAACCAGCGCTGCAATGCGGGCAGCAGCAGCCCCGCCGCCGCGGGCGTCAGCGCCTTGGAGAAAAACGCCGCGCCGAGCAGCGACGCGACCGTCACCGCGAGGGGCAGAAGGCTCCGGGAGAGCCCGCGGCGTCCCTTCCAGATGATAAAAAAGAGAAAAATACCGGCGACCGCCGCGTCGGGCCACAGCGCGCCGCCGTTTGTTGGAATGTTCATAGTCTTCGCTCCGTTCCATCCCGCGTCTTCGGTCTCCCCGCACAGGATAAAACCAGTCTATGCCGCGGCTGCATCCAATCTGCATCCCGCGCGCAGATAATACTTTAGCACATCAGAGATGGAAACGCAAGAGGATTTGTCATTTGAAACATTAGAAACGTTTGAAATGAGCAAAAGCTCGCGGCACGGGGGTCTTCCGCGCCGCGAGCTTTCCTTATTTTTGTCCGTACACCTCGCGGGTCACGTAGCGGTAATCGCCGCTGGAGGCGCTGCCGGCGGTGACCGTTTCCACGACGAGGGTATCGCCCTTGAAGCGGAGGGTTTTGGTCTTTACGGCGAACTCCGTCTCCTCGGTCTCGGCGGCGTAGCCCTCGCCGTCCGGGGAATAGGTCAGCTCGCCGCTGCGCACGCCGCCGGAGAAAAATTCCGCGTGCAGCGTGCCGTCGTCGTTTTCCGTCAGGCGGCAGGTCTCTCCGCCGCCCTCCGTTCGGACGGGTCCGTCGCCGAGGTCGCGCTCCGTGTATTGCAGCACCCACTCGCCGCTGCCGCTGACGGGCTCTGTCTGCGCCGGGGCGGTCTCCCGCGGGCGGACGGTCTCCGTCGGGGCTGCCGTCGGGTCCGCGGTCGGCGCAGGCGACGCGGGCGTGCGCCACGAGCCGAAATAGACGACCGCGCCGATTATGAAAATCGCGGCTGCCACGGCGTAGATCGCGTGCTTTCCGCGGCGCGACGCCGTTGTCTGCGCCGTGGACGCGCCGGGCTTTTTGAACTCCTCGCCGGGGGAGGCAAGCTCCGCCGCGGGCTGGTCAAATTCCCGCTCCGGCGTGTGGAACTCGTCGGGCTTTTTTCGGTTCGCCATAAAAGTTTCTCTCCTTTACTTATTATGAACGTCTATCTGCGGGAACGGACACTCGACGCCGAGGCGGCGGAAGGCGAGGAAAATGTCGTGGTTCAGGATGCGCATGCCGGAGAAGATGTCCTTGTCCTGCACCTCCGCGACGAACTTGAGCACGACGGCGCTGTCACCCAGCTCCTCTACGCCGAGGTAGCTCGGACGGCTCAAAAACACGTCGCCATGCGCGGCGTAGAGCGCGCCGAGCATCGCGGGGAGCTTCGCCTCCAGCGCTTCGAGATCCGTCTCGTAGGGAATGCCGATGGTGCAGACGGCGCGGGAGGAGAGGTCCGAGCGGTTCAGCAGATTCGTCATGTCGGAGTTGTTGACGATTTTGATGTTGCCGCCGGCGTCCTCAATGCTCGTGGTGCGGATGCCGATGGAGGTCACCTTGCCGCGGAAGCCGCCGACCTCGACATAGTCGCCGACGTTATATTTGTTCTCGATGAGCATAAAAAAGCCGGTGACGACGTCCGCGATGAGCTTCTCCGCGCCGAAGCCGACGATGAGCGCCAGCACGCCGACGCCGGCGACGATCGCGCCGATCTGAACGCCGAGGATGGCGAGGCCCCAGCACAAAATGACGATCGCGGCGACATAGCGCAGCGCGCTGGAGATGAGGCTCAGCACCGTGCGCGTGCGGTGGCGCTTCGGCTTCGGCAGATGCAGCAGCAGCTGCAAGAGATTTTCCGCCGCGAGCACGAGCAGCAGCATCACCGCGAGGTCCAGCAGCTTCGCCGGCTCAAAGCCCACCCCGGCAAAGGCGTCCCCAACCGAGGGCACGAGCCCCGTCCCGACGCCGACGCCGACCACCGCCGCCAGAATGACGAGCAGCACGACAAGGCGCAGGAGCGCGCCCTTTCCGTTTTTTTGTTCCATATCCGATCAACCTCCCGAAAGCTTGGTATAAACTTAATATAGCATTTTTTTATTTCTTGCGCAATACGCTTCTATAAAAGCGGCTTGGACAACAAGCAGCCTGTCGCGAGCTGCGGTTTTAAAGGCTCCCCTGTGTAAGGGGAGCTGGCGCGGCGCAGCCGCGACTGAGGGGTTGTACGCTTCCGAAAATGCCGTGTTTGGATGGTTGGCGCGTATGGGCTGGCGTCCTCGACAGCCCGCTTGTGGGGAGCTTGGATATTCCGGAAGCTGCGGGTCGTCGAGGACGCCGCCCCCTACGAAGCATCGCCGGAAGTTTGGCGGTTGACGCCAGCTTACAACCCTCCAGTCAGCCTTCGGCTGACAGCCTCCCTTGCACAGGGAGGCCTTTAAAACGGTGCGTTTACGGTTTTTTTACAGGCTGAACAACGAGGGGGTCTTCTTATGCTCATGACCTATATCTGGCTCGGCATGGCGGCGGCGAGCGTGCTGTTCGGCGCGGCGTCGGGGCGGCTGGACGCCGTTTCCGCCGCGGTGACGGAGGGGGCGGGCGCGGCGGTGACGCTCTGCCTCGGCATTGCGGGGGCGATGTGTCTCTGGAGCGGCGTGCTGGAGGCGATGGAGCGCGGCGGGCTGCTCCGCGCACTGACGCGGCTGCTGCGCCCCCTGCTGCGGCGCATCTATCCCCGCGCGGCGAAAGCCGACCCGCTCTGCGCGGACGCGGCTGCGGCGAATTTCACCGCCAACCTGCTCGGACTCGGCAACGCGGCGACGCCCGCGGGACTGCGCGCGGCGGCGCGTCTCGCGGCGCAGGGGACGCCCGGCGAGGCGAGCAACGAGCTCTGCCGTCTCGTCGTGATGAACACGGCGTCCGTCCAGCTCATCCCCGCCACGGTCGCGGCGGTGCGCGCCTCGCTCGGCGCGGCGGCGCCCTTTGACATTCTGCCCTGCGTCTGGGCGAGCAGTCTCTGCTCCGTCGCGGCGGGGCTGCTCGCCGCGCGCATTTTCGAGCGGCTGGGGCGGCGTTGACGGCGCTCATCGTGCCCGCGCTGCTCGTCGCCGTGGGCGTCTGGGCGGTCTTTAAGCGGGTGGACCTTTTCTCCGCGCTGACGGACGGCGCGCGGGCGGGGCTGAAGACCGTGGCGGGCATTTTTCCCTCCCTCGCCGTGCTTTTAACGGCGGTCTATATGCTCCGCGCCTCCGGCGCGCTGGACGCGCTCTCGCGGCTCTGCTCCCCGGTCTTCGCGCGGCTCGGCATCCCGGCGGAGTGCGCCCCGCTCGTGTTTCTCCGCCCCGTGACGGGCAGCGGCGCGCTCGGCGTCGGCAGCGAGCTGATGGCGCGCTGCGGTCCCGACAGCTTCGCCGGACGCTGCGCCGCCGTCATGCTCGGCTCCACGGAGACGACCTTTTACGTCGTCGCGGTCTATTTCGGCTCGCTGGGCATCAAAAAGACCCGCCACGCGGTGCCGGCGGCACTCGTGGCGGATCTGGTCGGGTTTATCGCGTCGGCGTTTTTCGTCCGGCTGTTTTTCGGGAATTAGAGGATTTTATCGAGCACGATCGTCCAGAGTGGAATGGTCGCCACGCAGAGCAGTGTGCTCAGCACGACCATGCAGCCGCCGGCGAGCCGCGCGTCCTCCGCCTCCGGGTTATAGCGCAGCAGGAAGGTCGGCAGAAAAGACGCCACGGGCATGGCAAAATAGAACATCGTCGTCCGCGCGATTTCGTCGCTGACGCCGACGAGCAGGAACAGGCCCAGCGCAAGCGCCGGCATCAGGATAAGCCGTGCGAGCGTTACCCAAATCACGATGGGGTAGCGCAGCGCCTGCCGCAGATCCGCCTCCGCGATGATGACGCCGCAGAGGATGAGTCCGAGCGGGCTCGCCATGGAGCCGAGGGAGCTCAGCGCGCTGCGGATGACGTTCGGCACGGGGAGCTGGGTGACATAGAGCAGAAAGCCGATGATAACGGCGACGACCGGGGCGCATATAAACTTTTTGACCGTCTCCCTGAAGTTCAGCTTCTCCCCACCCTTGCCGAGCATCACCGCCGCGCCGCCGTAAAACATGAAGCGGATCGGCAGCGTGAACACGACGTATAAAAACGCACCCTGCGCACCGTAAATTTCGCTCACGACGGGGATGCCGATAAGCGTGAAGTTCGTGAAAAGGAGCGCAAAGCGCGCCGTGCGGCGCATGTCGCGGTCGCGCACGCGCAGCGTCAGGAGCGTCGCAATGCCGAACATCACGAGCATGGACCCCACGGCGAGCCCCATCACGATCGGCGCCGCCGTCAGGTTGTCCACGGAGTATTCCACGTTGAACGAGTTGATGATCATGCAAGGCAGCGGCACCGCCATCACGAACTTCGTGAACATCCGGCTGAAGCCCTCCGGAATGACCTTCACCTTCCGCGCCACAAAGCCCACGGCAATAAAGATCAGCAGCCGCAGCGAAATTTCCAGAACCGTCATGTTTTCTCTGTCGTCTCTTTTCTTTGTAAGAATGAAATTTCAAATAAGAGGCTGCCCGCGGCAGCCTCTTATTGTGCTTTTTTACATACGGGTGGGAGCGCTTACGCCGATGATGGAGAGGCTGTTTTCGATGACCTGCCGCGTGCAGTCGGCGAGGAGGAGGCGCGCCGCGGCGGTTTCGGGCTCGGCGCCCTTGATGCGGCACTCGTTATAGAAGCGGTGGAAGCGGGAGGACAGCTCCGTCACGAAGGAGTTGATGCGGCTGGGGTTATAGTCGCGCGCGGCAAGGCGGATTTCCTCCGGCAGGGCGGAGAGCTGCTTGATGAGCTCGCGCTCGAAGGGGCTGACCAGCTTCGCCATATCCGCCTCCGCCGGGGAGGGAACCGCAAGTCCCTCCGCGGCGAGGTTTGCGAGCATCGAGCAAATGCGCGCGTGGGCATACTGGACGTAATAGACCGGGTTTTCGCTGTCCTGCCGGACGGCGAGTCCGAGGTCGAAGTCCATCTGCGTGTCGGGCTTGGCGTTGAAGAAATAGCGCGCGGCGTCCACGGGAATTTCGTCGAGCAGATCGCTGAGGGAAATCGCCTTGCCGGTGCGCTTGCTCATGCGGACAACCTCGCCGTCGCGCATCAGGCGCACGAGCTGCATGAGCACGACGTCCAGCCGGTGCTCGCCGTCGAGCCCCAGCGCATCCAGCGCCGCCTTCAGCCGCGCGATGTGACCATGGTGGTCCGCGCCCCAGACGTCCACGGATTTATCGAAGCCGCGCACGGCGAGCTTGTTGCGGTGATAGGCGATGTCCGCGGCGAAATAGGTATAAAACCCGTTCGCGCGGCGCAGCACGTCGTCCTTCAGACCGAGCTTTTCGATGTCCTCCGGCTTTTTGCCGGCGGCGAGCAGGCGGTCGCCCAGAATGCGCGACGTGGCGAGCCAGAGCGCGCCGTCCTTTTCATAGGTGAAGCCCAGCTCCGTCAGGGCGTTCACGCTGTCGGCAACGTAGCCGCTCTCGTGCAGGCTGGACTCATAAAACCACTCGTCATAGTGGATATTGTAGCGCGCAAGGTCCGCCTTCATCTTCGGCAGATTATGCGCAAGGCCATACTTCGCCATCGCCGCGTGGCGCTCGCTCTCGGGCTTTTCGAGCCAGCCGTCGCCCTGCTCGGCGCGGAAGCCCGCCGCGAGGGCGCGGATATCGTCGCCATGGTAGCCGTCCTCCGGGAATTCGACGGCGTCCTCGCCCAGAATGAGCTGGCGGTAGCGCGCGTCGATGCTGAGGGCGAATTTTTCGATCTGGTTGCCGGCGTCGTTGACGTAAAACTCGCGCCAGACGTCCGCCCCCGCGCGGTGGAGCACCTCGGCAAGCGCGTCGCCCAGAACGCCGCCGCGGGCGTTGCCCATGTGCATCGGTCCGGTCGGGTTGGCGGAGACGAACTCCACCATGATGCGCTGCCCGGCGAGTGCGTCGCTGCAGCCGAAGTCCGCGCCCTCGGCGCAGATATTCTCCAGCACGTCGGCATACCACTTCGTGCCGAGGCGGAAGTTCAGGAAGCCGGGACCCGCGATTTCCACGGTGTCGAACCAGCTCCCGGCGAGGTCCATATTCGCGGTCAGCCGCTCCGCGGCGGCGCGGGGCGCCATCCGCAGCGCTTTGGCGGCAGCCATGGCGTGGTTCGCGGCATAGTCGCCGTTGCGGGTGTCCTTCGGGATCTCCACATTGCCGCGGACTTCGGCGCCGGCGGGGAGCTCCCCCTTCGCGGCGGCGGCGTCATAGGCGGCGTGGATCAGAGCGTCGATCTGTTTCTTTGCGCTTTCGATCAGGTTCATGATTTTATATCCTTCTCTTTCACGTTGATGATAAATTGATTCCGGCTTAAAAGCGACCGCTCAAAATCGAGGTCGTAGTCGATGCGCATATCTCCGCCGTGCTCGCCGAGCTCGCAGTCGATGCGCAGGGTGTCCAGTCCGAGGGTCAGCATACCGTGCTCCGTGCGGTAGAGAAAATCGCTGCGCCGGCCCGGCTGGAAGACCATGCGCGAGTCCACCGCGCCGCGGCGGGAGAGCACGACCTCGCCGTCGCGCACGTCGAACTGCGTGTGGGTGCCGTTCATACCGGTCAGCTCGCTCTCATCGTAGCAAAGGCGCGCCGTGCCGTTTTTGTAGCGGTAAGTCCCGCGGGTGATGAGCTCCGCGCCGTCATGCTCCTCCCCGCCGAGCTGCTGGCTGCTTTTTATGGTGATGACAACTTCTTTTTCCATCATATAAAACGATTCCTTTTCAAGTATTGCCGTGGTGCTCCGCGGTGATCCCGTGCCCCAAAAACCGCGCTGCCTTTGCGGCAAAGTCGGCGGGGTCGCCGCTCGTGAACCAGCGGCGTTCCCCCGCTTCGCGCTCCGCGAGCAGGTCCTCCGCCGCGAGGTGGGCGCGCAGGGCGCGGGCGGCTGCCTCCCCGACGGAGAGGAGCTTCACCTCCGGTCCGAGATAAGCGCCGATTGCGTCCGCGAGGAGCGGAAAATGGGTGCAGCCGAGCACGAGCACGTCGGGCGCAAAATCGCGCACGGGCGCAAGCTCCGCGCGGACGGCTTCGTCCGCCGCCGGGTCGCCGGGGGCGAAATGTCCCCGCTCCACGAGCGTCACGAGGCTCTGGCACGCCTTGGAGAGCACCACCGCGCCGGGCGCAAGGCGCTCCAGCGTTTTCGCGAACGCGCCGCTGCGCACGCTCGCCTCCGTTGCGGCGACGGCGATGCGCCCCGCCGGGCTCATCCGCGCCGCCTCGGCGCATGCCGGCTCCAGCACGCCGAAAAACGGGATGTCGAAGCGCTCGCGCAGCGCGTCCATCGCGGTGGAGCTCACGGTGCCGCAGGCGACGAGCACCGCCTTCACGTCGAAGCCGGCGAGAAAGCCGGCGCAGCCGCAGGCGAGCGCGGCGAGCTCGGGCTTCGTCCGCGTGCCGTAGGGGGCGTTTGCGCTGTCGCCGAAGTATATGAGGTTTTCGCCGGGCAATATCTCCTCCAGCGTTTTCGCGGCGGTCAGCCCGCCGAGTCCGGAGTCGAACACGCCGATGGGTCTGGGGTCCATTGCGCTATACTCCCATCTTACATTTTAACTGATATATTCTATTCTATTTTTCCACCGATTACAAGAGCAAAATTGCGCAAAGCGCGCCGGGGCAAAATTTTTTCGTGGAAAAAGCGGCATTGTTCAAGAAATTTGTGTAGCATTTTGGCGCGCGGTTTGCTATACTATAATGACCAAACGGAACGGGACGCTTTTTTCAGAGCGTCGGAAGGAGGCCGGAAAACTTGAATATTGAATTGACCGAGAAGGAATTTCGCCGTCTGCTGGACCTCGTTTACGTCGGGAACTGGATCTTGAACTCCACCCGTCAGGAGGACGACCGCTTTGAGGATTACGACCGCTTGCAGGAGAAGCTTTTCGCCCTCTGCTCCAAGCACGGGATGAAGGCGCTCGCCGAGCACT
>CALJDB010000292.1 GCA_938023775.1 uncultured Clostridia bacterium | reverse complement strand
GTAAGCTTACGAAACATCCAAGCTTGGCGATTCCGGAAGCTTACAACCCTCCAGTCAGCCTTCGGCTGACAGCCTCCCTTGCGCTTCGGAGACCTTTAAAACTGGAGCCTTCGCGCCTGAATCAACTTTTTTCCATGCTCTCGACCGGGACCCGCTGAAAAGCGGGTCCCGGTCGGTTTTTCAGAACTCGAAGTCTTCTTTTGTGAACGGGATGTCCAGCGTTCCCATGGCGTCCGCGATCTGGTCGGCGTTTTTGGGACCGTAGAGCGGGAGGCAGGGGAAGGGCTGGCAGCGGAAAAAGCCGAGCACGACCTGAGAGACCGTGGCGCCGTATTTTTCCATCAGCTCCTTGCAGCGCTTTGCGCCGCGGACGTTGCCGGGCGTGTAGTAGGAATTATTGCGCACGGCGTCCTCGCCGCGGGCGACGAAGCTGTGGAAAAATCCGCTTGCGACGCCCATGTAGGGCATGGCGAGGTTGCCGCGGTTTTGGACATGGTAGTCGAAAAGGTCGCCGCGGATATACTCCAGCGTGTCGTCCGGGAGGTCGTTCATGTACTTCAGCCCCAGATTGAGCAGCGCCTGATCCGCAACGAAGCCGCGGTAGCCCTTCTCGCGGCAGTACTCGTCCGCGGCGGCGATGCGCGCGGCGGACCAGTTGGAGCAGCCGTAATAGCGCAGCTTTCCCTCGCGGCGGAAGGTCTCCATCGTCTCGATAAGCGTCTCGACGCTCTGATTCGGGTCGTCGCGATGGTAGAAATAGACGTCGATCACGTCCGTGCCGAGGGCGTGGAGGGAGTGCTCGATGTCGTAGCGCATATCCGCCGGCGTCATGCGCGCGAGGTGGAGGTCGTCTGTCTCGCAGGTATATTTCGGGTGGCCGCCCTTCGTGACGAGCACGACCCGGTCGCGCTTCCCGCTGCGGCGCAGCCAGTCGCCGATGACGCGCTCACTGCGGCCGATCTCCGGCGGGACCCAGTCGGAATAGACGCGCGCGCTGTCGATGACGTTGCCGCCGAGGTCGACGTAAGCGTCAAAAATGCGGTCGGCGTCCGCGCCGTCCCAGCTGAGGCCCGCGGCGGCGGTGCCGAGCCCGATGGGGCTGAGCGCAAGGTCCGTATCCGGAATTTGGATTCGTTTCTCCATAGAAAATTTTTACTCCATCCCGCCGCGCCCCGGCTTTCCCGGCGGGCGCGGCTTATTTCTTTTTTTCAGTTCCGGCGGAACCACGCGCTGCCGGGGACGCCTTCGGTCTCGCAGAACATATCCCAGACGCTGCCGACCGGAAGCGTCCGCGCCTCCTCGTGCAGGGCGAGGCGGCGGGTATAGTCCATCTCACGCTCATACGCCATCAGCCGCTCGTTCGGCTGGAGCAGGGCGTAAAGCAGCGCCTTCTTCGCGTTGCGCACGCCGATGACCGAGGCGGCGATGCGGTCGATGGAGGCGTCGAAATAGTCCGTGCCGATGTGGACGCGCTCCAGCGCATCGCACTTCACGATCTCCTGCATGATCGCCTTCGTCTCGTCGTCCCACATGACCACGTGGTCGCTGTCCCAGCGGACGGGGCGGGAGACATGGAGCATCAGCTCCTTGCCGAAGCAGAGATAGCTCGAAAGCTTGTCCGAGATGCACTCCGTCGGGTGGAAGTGTCCCGCGTCGAGGCAGATGATGCAGTTATCGCGGCTCATCGCGTAGTTCGTGTAAAACTCGTGGGAGCCGACGGTGTAGCTCTCGACGCCGAGACCGAAGAGCTTGCTCTCCACGGAGTCGAGGTTATAGCGCCTGTCGATGGGCTCGGCGAAAATTTCGTCCAGCGACTCCATCAGCCGCACGCGGGGACCGAGCTTGTCGATGCGGACATCCTTGGAGCCGTCGCCGATCCAGTGGTTCGTGACGCAGACCTGCCCCAGTTCCCTGCCGAAGTATTCGCCGATGCGCCGGCAGGCTTTGCCGTGGTCGATCCAGAAGCGGCGCACCGCGGGGTCTTCGCTCGACAGCGTGAAGCCGGAATCCGCCATCGGATGGGAGAAATAGGTGGGGTTGAAGTCCAGCCCGACGCCCTTTTCCTTCGCATAGTCCACCCACGCGGCGAAGTGGTGCGGGGCTAACGCGTCGCGCGAAACGTCCTCATCCGTGATGCGGTAGACCGCATGGAGCGCGAGCTTCAGTGCGCCGGGGATGAGCGCGATAAAGCGGTTTAAATGCTCGAAATATTCCTCCACGCTCGTCGGCTTTCCGGGATAGCTGCCCGTCGCCTGAATGCCGCCGGAGAGCACGGAGCCGAAATTTTCAAAGCCGGTCAGGTCGTCGAGCTGCCAGCAGTGGGCGGAGACCGGCGTTTTGCGCAGCAGCTCCAGCGCGCGGTCCGTGTCCACGCCGAACTCGGCGTAGCGCTCACGCGCGAGGGCGTAGCTCTGTTCGATATGGTTCATTGTCATTTGCTCCTCTCACCAATTTCCGCGGGGATACTTCTCCGCCTGCTCGGCATACTTGCCGTTTTTGCCGAGGCGCTCCTGATCGTGCCACTCGGAATAGAAGGTGAAGTCCGGGCGGACCGCCGCTTCGCGCACGGTCGGGACGGTCAGGATGTCCACGACGGCGACGGGGGTCTTCAGAGCGCTGACCTTCACGGGACCGAAGCGGACGCCCTTGGGCACGAACACGCTCATCGGCTCGTCGAACTCGAAGATCTCCATCTCGTCGCGGATGCCGTCGCCCATCGTAAAGCTGACGTGAGCGCCGAGGTCGCGCATGTCGTCGGTGTTGATGCCGTAAAAGAGCAGGATGCGGTCGCAGTTCATCGCGTAGCGCGGGTAAGGTCCGTCGTAATAGCCGTCATAGTGGCCGGAGACGATCTTCTCCTCGCCCTTGTCCGTGCCGGCGAGATATTCGCCGTCTTCGGTGATGTAGGAAAACTCCATGTGATACGGCGCCTCGTCGAAGCCCTCGCCGCCGTAGACATAGACCGGTGCGTTGCCGAACATCGGGGCGCGGCCGCCGTCGCCGATGCTCTTTACCATATATTTATCGTACTGTCCCATGCGTTTTTCTCCTTTCCGCCCTCAGCCCAGCTCGCGCTCGACGTCGCTGCTGACGTAGTGGCGCTCCGTGCCGTTCAAGATCTTCACGTTTTCGTCCTCCGGCAGCGGGTAATAGGTGTGCTCAATGTAGCACGCCTCCTTCGTCGGCTGGGTGAAAACGTTGATGTTCAAAATGGTGCGGTGCTGCTCGACGATCTTCATGCCGCAGTTGGCAAGCCCGCGGGGGACATGGATGCAAAGCAGGTTTTTCATTTTTTCCTCCTGTTTGTCCGTTTTTTATTTTTACCCGCTGGCTACGGGCGTTTCACAATATCAAATGAGTCCGAAGTGTCTCAGAGCCTCGGCGAGCCCTCCATCACCGATCGGCGGGGCGACGAAATCGGCCGCCGCTTTCAGCGCCGCGTCCGCGTTGCCGACCGCCGCGGTGTGTCCCGCGCAGGAAAGCACCGGAAGATCGTTCACGCTGTCGCCCACGGCGTAAGTGTTTTCCTTCGCGACGCCGAGCCGCGCCATAACGAGCGCCGCGGGCAAAGGTGCTAAGCGCCCCGGCGTCGCCCCAGAGACAGAGCTTTTCATAGGAGAACTCCCCCTCCGCGGGCGATACCGCAAGCCCCTTCGCAGCGAAGGCGCGGCGCAGCCCGTCCAGACGCGGCGTGTGGGCCGCCGGGTCCAGACGGACGCCCTCCGCGGTCTCGAAGACCGTCTCCAGCCCTCTCTCCCGTGCAGCCGCGGCGAGCCGCGGAGCCGAGGCGGGGTCCGGACTGCGCGCGCAGAGCGTTTCGCCGTGCAGGAACGTGAATGCGCCCATCACGCATATCCCGCCGTCGAACGCCGCGCCGCGCAGGAGCGGGGCGACATGGGAGAGGGGCCTGCCCGTGAAAAACACGGCTGCCGATCCGCCGCGGCGCAGCGCAGCGACCGCCTCCGCCGCCCCGGCTGGCATATCGCCCATCGGCGCGACGAGCGTTCCGTCCACGTCCAGCAAAACAAGCCGGCTGCATTGCTCCACGTTTGCCTGCTCCCTTCCCGGTTTTCCCAGTTTTTGGGAAAACGTTTACCTTACTTACGCGCAGTATTTTACCACGCCCGGAATAAAATTGCAATTGCTTCCTGCAAGTTCTATTTTCCGCCCAAATCCGTCCTGCTGTCTTTGTGCACATTGTCGTTTTTGCTGTCACCGACGTCCCAAGCGTCCGAATGTTTTGTGTATTTTGTTCCCCCGCCCTCGGGAAAAGCTTTACAGAAATTCTTCAAAACCCCTTTACATCGGAAGACGGCTGTATTATACTTGTCCTCACTTAGGAATACGTTTACACGGCAATCGTT
>CALJDB010000291.1 GCA_938023775.1 uncultured Clostridia bacterium | reverse complement strand
CCCCGAGTGCGGCGAACGCACCGAGATCTACAGCCGCATCACCGGCTACTACCGCCCGGTGCAGAACTGGAACGACGGCAAGGCGCAGGAGTTCAAGGACCGCGTTGTCTACGATATCGGTCACTCCCACCTGACCCACACCGGCCCGCTTGAGCCCGCCGAGGCTCCAGTCTGCGAGTCCGCCGCGCCCGCGGCGGGGAGCGGTCGGCTGATGCTCTTCGCGACCCAGACCTGCCCGAACTGCAAGCAGGCGGAGAAGCTTCTGAACGATGCGGGTATCGCCTATGAAAAGCTGATGGTCGAGGAAAACCGCGACCTCGCCGTGCAGTACGCCATCCGTCAGGCGCCCACGCTCGTTATCGAGGGCGAGGGCGAGCCGGTCAAGCTCGTCGGCGTCGGCGCGGTGCGGAAGTTCATCGCGGAAAACGCTGCGGTCAGAAACTGAAGACCGAAAAAATGATTTCAACCACAGGTCCCCGCCGGGGACCTGTGGTTGATTTGGAAAAGGAGAATTTTATGTCCGAATCTTATGACATTCTGATCGTCGGCGGCGGTCCCGCGGGGCTGACGGCGGCGCTTTATGCCGCGCGCGCGGGGAAGCGCGCGATCGTGCTCGAGCGCGAGAACTTCGGCGGGCAGATCACGCTGAGCCCGATGGTGGAGAATTATCCCGCGCTGCCGCACGTCTCCGGCGCGGAGATCGCCGCGCGGCTTTACGAGCAGGTCGAGGCGCTCGGCGCGGAGCTCTGCGCCGAGGAGGTCGTCTCCGTGACGCCTTGCGACGGCGGCTTCACCGTCGTGAGCGACCTTGCGGTGCGCCGTGCGAAGACCGTCATTCTCGCGACCGGCGTGCGCCACCGCGCGCTGGGGCTGCCCGGCGAGGAGGAGCTCATCGGCTGCGGCGTCAGCTTCTGCGCCGTCTGCGACGGAGCGTTCTATGCCGGGCGCGACGTCGCCGTTGTCGGCGGCGGGGACACCGCGCTTCAGGACGCGCTGTTTCTTGCAAACACCTGCCGCCATGTCACCGTCGTTGTGCGGCGCGACCGGCTGCGTGCGGAGCGAAAGCTCGCCGAGGCTGCGGCGAAGCGTGAGAATGTTGAGGTGCTGTTCGAGACCGTGCCGCTCGGCTATGAGGTCACGGACGGGGAGCTGACCGGGCTCCGCTGCCGCTCGGCGGCGGACGGGGAGCTCACGCTCGCGGTGGACGGCGTGTTTCTCGCCGTCGGGCAGGAGCCCTGCGGCGAGCCCTTCACCGCTCTCGCCGGGGCGGACGAAGCCGGGTATTATCTCGTCGGCGAGGACGCGAAGACCGCCGTGCCGGGGCTTTTCGCAGCCGGGGACTGCCGCCGGAAAACCGTGCGCCAGCTTACCACCGCCGCGGCGGACGGCGCCGCCGCCGCCTGTGCCGCGTGCGAGTTTATGGAAAGCTGAAATCCGTGCTTTCAATCCCGGAAAAACGTGGTATAATACGCTTATGACGACTTTTGAAAAGATTCGCGAACAGGTGAAGCGCATTCCTCCCGGCACCGTGGCGACCTATGGCCAGATCGCGCTGCTCGCCGGAAATCCGCGCTGGTCGCGGGTGGTGGGCTATGTGCTGAACACCGACGGCGGCGACCTGCCCTGCCAGCGTGTCGTGAACCGCTTCGGCGGACTCTCGGACGCATTTTCGCCGATGGGCAGTGAGACTCACCGGCTGCTGCTCGAAATGGAGGGCGTGGAGTTCACGCCGGAGGGAAACGTCGATCTG
>CALJDB010000290.1 GCA_938023775.1 uncultured Clostridia bacterium | reverse complement strand
TCTCTTGATGGTCCTATCATAACCGGAACCGTGCCGCTTTCAAACGGTCAGAAAAAGCCCCGTGAGGGAAAATCCATCACGGGGCAAAAATCTGTAAAGTTTTTTATCAGACGGGCGGATTTGTAAGGCTGTCCGTCCGGAAGCGCGCGAGCGCGGCGGCGACGGTGCCTTCAATGCAGAGGGCGAGGCGGCGGACGATCTCCGCCGGGTCGCCGCGCATGTCGTCCGCCACCCAGTCGAGCATCAGACCGACGAACATGTAAGAATAGGTCTTCGCGATGAAGGCGCGGTCGTCCTCCCGGACGCACATTCCCGCCGCTTCCTCCTCCACAACGCCGCGGACGAGCCCGTCCGTCAGCGAGATGAGGTATTGCTCCACCCGCTCGCGGCCGACGCAGCGGTAGACGTTCATAACGAAGGGCTTATTCTCACGCACGGCGCGGAAAATTTGCAGGAAGCCCTCCTCCCACGTATCGTGGGTACGCTTTTCCTGAAGCGCGCCGGATGCGTCCTGAAGGCATGCCCACTCCACGAGGTCGTAGATGTCCTTAAAGTGGTAATAAAACGTCATGCGGCTGATGCCGCAGTCGTCGGTGATGTCGCTGATGGTGATCTTGTTCAGCGGCTTTTGCAGCAGAAGGCGCTTGAGCGACTGCTCCAATGCACGCTTCGTGATCTGGGACATAGCTTACTTGTCCTTTCCGTCCTCCGCGGGCTGCTCCTCCCGCCGGACGAGCACGCGCTCCACGCGCAGGCCATCCATTTTCAGAACCGTCACCGTGAGCTGCTCCCAGCGGAAGCTGTCGCCCTCGGCGGGGAAGGAGCCGAACATCTCCAGCGTCCAGCCGCCGACGGTGCTGCTCTCGGTCTCAAATTCGTCCTCATTGAGGCCCAGCAGCTCGGTGAAATCGCCGATGCTCATGTCGCCGTCTAACTCCCAGACGCCGTCCGAGCGCTCCACGACCTCCTCCTCGACCTCGTCCGTCTCGTCCCAGATCTCGCCGACGATCTGCTCCAGCACGTCCTCCATCGTGACGATGCCGCAGACGCCGCCGTATTCGTCCGTGACGACGGCAAGGTGCTGCTTGCAGCGGCGCAGCTGCTCTAAAACGGCGGGCAGCTTGGTCGTTTTATAGACAAAGCAGGGCTTCATGATCATGCTGCGCAGCGGCGGGCGCTTTTGCTCGCTGAGCGCCTTGAAAAAGCGGTTTAGGTGCAATATGCCGACAATGTTGTCGATGCTGCCCTCATAGACGGGCACACGGCTGTGGCGCAGGGTGCGAATGCGCTCCATAATGCGCTCCGGCGGGGTCTCCACGTCGAAGGCGACGACGTCCACGCGCGCGGTGAGGATGCTCTCCACCGTCACGTCCGCAAAGCTGAGCGCGCTGCTGACGAGCTCGCCCTGCTCGGCGTCCAGCTCGCCGCCGTCGGTCATGCTCTCGATGATATCGTAGAGCTCCTCCTCCGTGACCGTGACCTCCGGGTCTCCCTTCGTGAGCTTCGCCGCGGCGGAGCCGATGGCGGTCAGAATGGCGGAGACAGGGGTGAAAACCGTCATGAAAAAGCGCAGGGACGACGCCGTTGCGAGCGAGATGCGCTCGCTGTATTTCTTTGCGATGCTCTTCGGCAGCATCTCGCCGACGAAGAATACGACCAGCGTCGTGATAAAGGTGCTGAGCGTCACCGCAGAGACGCCCCAGCGCCGCGTTACCAGCACGGTGACATAGCTCGCCGCGCTCAGGTGGACGATGTTGGTGCCAACTAAGATCGTGGTGATTGCCTTGTCGAAGTGCTCGGTGATGTAGACCGCCGTTTTCGCCCGCCGGTCCCCCCGCTCCGCGGCGTTTTTCAGCCGGATGCGGTTGACCGAGGCAAACGACGTTTCGCATACGGCAAAGTATGCGGCGCAGAAAAGCAATGCAAGGATGATAATGGCAGAAAATATACTGTCGCCATCCATAATGGAAAAATCACACTCCTAAAAATATAGTCACCGTTAAATATAGCATGGTTTTCCCGAAGAGTCAAGACACAGAGGTTCGGGAGGACGCGAAAACCGCCGCCCGGCGCGGGCGGCGGTTTGCTTTCATTCGTCTTGCAGCAGACGGACGGCGGCGTGCTCCAACTCCAGCGCGGCTTCGAAGCGGGCGGCGTAAGATGCGAAGCCCTGCGTTTCCGCGGCGGACGCCGACAGCGTCGTCCCCGGCGCGCCGTTGAAGGCGCGGTCCAGATAGTCCTCCAACGGCTCGCCGCCGCGCCGCCAGAGCATGTAAGCGCAGAGCAGCGCCATGCCGTAAGCGCCGCCCTCTCCGGCGGTGTCCGCCACGGTGACGGGCGTTCCGCCCGCCGCGGCGGACAGCATCCGCTGACCCACGCCGGGCGTTTTGAAAAAGCCGCCATGGGCGGTCAGCCGTTCGATCTTCACGCCCCCGGCGGCAAGATCGCGCAGACCGAGCGCAAGCGTGCAGAGTGCCGAGGCGAGCTGCGCGCGCATAAAATTTGCGAGCGTCATGCGCGCGTCCGGCGCGCGGGTGAAGATGGGTCTCCCCCGCGCAAGCCCCGCCAGCTCTTCGCCGGCGAGATAGTTGACGGAGAGCAGCCCGCCGCAGTCGGCGTCGCCCTCTGCGGCGGCGCGGAAGAGCGTGTCGTAAAGCGCCTCCGGCTCCGGTGCAGGTGCGAAGCTGCCCACCGCCTCGGAAAACAGCCCCGCCCATGCGTTTAAGTCGCCCGTGCAGTTATTGCAGTGGACCATCGCCACGCTTTTCCCGTCCGGCGTTGCGACCGGGTCGACCCCGCCGCAGTGGCGCAGCGAGCGCTCCGTGACGACCATCGCAAAGACCGAGGTCCCGGCGGAGACGTTTCCCGTCCCCGCGCGCACGGAGTTCGTCGCTGCCATACCGGTCCCGGCGTCGCCCTCCGGCGGCGCGAAGGGCATGCCCGGCCGGAGCACGCCGGAGGGGTCCAGCAGCGCCGCGCCCGCGGGCGTCAGATTTCCCGCGAACGCGCCCGCGGGGAGCGGCGTCGGGAGAATATCCTCCAGCTGCCACGGGCAGTCCGCCGGGCGGCAGCGTTCGTCGAAAAGCCGCAGGAGCCGCCGGTCATAGCCGCCGCCGTCCAGCGGAAACATTCCGCTTGCCTCGCCGAGTCCGACGACCTGCTCCCCGGTGAGCAGACCGTGGACATAGCCAGCGAGTGTTGTGATGCGCCGGATATCCGGGACGTGGCGTTCTCCGTTCAGGATCGCCTGATAGAGATGCGCCGCGCTCCAGCGCTGAGGAATATGCATATCAAAAAGCGCAGAGAGCGCCGAGGCTGCCTCCGCGGTGTTCGTATTCTGCCAAGTGCGGAAGTTTGCGAGCGGCTCACCGGCGGCGGAGAGCGGGAGGTAGCCGTGCATCATGCCGGAGATCCCGATCGCGCCCGCCGTTGAGAGCGGCACGCCGAGCACGCGCTCCGTGCGCGCGGCGAGCCCGGCAAAGCAGCGCCGGAGCCCGCTCCGGATCTCCTCATAGGAATAAGTCCAGAGCCCGCCGACGAGACGGCTTTCCCACGAAACGCTGCTCTCGGCGATCACGCGGTGCCGCCGGTCCAGCAGCGCCGCCTTGATCCGGGTCGAGCCGAGCTCGATGCCGATCACGGTCTCGCGCAGCGCCGGGTTCATCTGAGCTTCCATAGCAAATCTCCGAGCATCAGCTCTTTTTTCAGCGCCGCGGGCTCGGTGCCGCGCCCGATGCGCACAAACTCGATGTCCATCATGTCCGCCCAGCTCTCCAGCAGCGCGGCGTCGGCGTCGTAGCTGAAGACGGTGTGGTGAGACCCGCCCGCCATGATCCACATCGGCACGCCGCCCGCGAGGTCCGGGAGCGGCCGCCACATCACGCGCGCCACAGGCAGGTTCGGCATCGGCAGGATCGGGCGTATCGCCTCCGCCTCCTGCACGATGAGCCGCAGCCGCCCGCCCATATCCACAAGGCTCGTGAGCGTGCAGGGACCGGGCTTGCCCTCAAAGACCAGGCGCGCCGGGTCGGAGCTGTTCCTGCCGATTCCAAGCGGGTGGGTGCGTATCTCCGGGCGTCCCGCCGCCAGCGCGGGCGAGACCTCCAGCATGTGGGAACCGAGAACGCAGGAGCGCTCCCCCGCGAGGTGATAGGTGTAATCCTCCATAAAGCCGGAGCCGCCGCCCATCCCCTCGCACATCGCGCCGACGACGCGCAGCAGCGCCGCCGTTTTCCAGTCGCCCTCGCCGCCGAAGCCGTAGCCGAGCGCCATCAGGTGCTGGGCGGCGAGTCCGGGGAGCTGCGGCAGACCATGGAGGTCCTGAAACGTGTCGCTGAACGCCGTGCAGCCCTCGCGGTCCAGCATACGCCGGATGGCGAGCTCCTCCCGCGCCTGACAGGCGACGGACGCGCGGTCTTCGGTCGCGAGCGTATAGGCGTCGAGATACTCCTCCGTGAGCGCCGCGGTCTCCGCGTCGGAAACGGCGCGCAGCTCCTCGGCGAGGTCGCCGACCGCCCAAGTGTTCACCTGCCAGCCGAGCTTTCTCTGCGTCTCTACCTTGTCGCCCTCCGTGACGGCGACCTCGCGCATGTTGTCGCCGAAGCGCATCACCCGGAGCGTCCGGCTCTCCGCCCAGCCGAGCGCCGCGCGCATCCAGCGTCCGAGCGCGCGCAGCGGCTCCGCGTCCTGCCAGTGGCCGAAGATGACCTTGCGGGCAAGGCGCAGCCGCGCCTCCGTGTAGCCGAGCTCGCGGTCGCCGTGGGCTGCCTGATTCAGATTCATGAAATCCATGTCGATCCCGTCGTTCGGGATCTCCCGGTGATACTGCGTCGCAAAGTGGCAGTAGGGCTTTTGCAGCAGCGAAAGACCGTTGATCCACATTTTTCCCGGCGAGAAGGTGTGGCACCACGCGACGACGCCGCAGCAGCGCTCGTCGAAGCTCGCCTCCCGGCAGAAGCGGACGGCGTCCGCGTCGGAGCGCACGACGCCCTTGAAGACCAGACGGCGCGGCACGCAGCCGCTCGCGCTGATATACGCCGCCATCTCCTGCGCGCGGCGCGCGACGGTCTCCAGCACCGCCGCGCCATAAAGCTCCTGACTTCCGACAAGGAGCCAAAATTCTCTGTTTTCTATGTTCATACTCCGTTTTCCTCTCCGCTCAAAAGCCAGCGCCGCTCCTGCGGGCTGAGATGCAGACCCGGCGCGGCGGCGTTTTCCAGCATGTGGCGCTCCCCCGCCGGACCGACGATGGGGAACAGCGCCATCTCCTGCGACAGCAGCCATGCGAGGCAGACGCAGGACACCGTGGTCCCGCGCGCCGCCGCGAGCTGCTCCGCCCGCGCGAGCCGCGCGAGATTTTTCGGGCAGAGATACTCCGCCGCCGTGTCCGCGGGAAGGCTCTGCGCGCCGCTGCGGAGGGCGTCCGCCCGGTATTTTCCGGACAAAAAGCCCCGCGCAAGGGGCGAGTAAGCAAAAACCGGCAGCCGCGTTTTTTCAAGATAGGCGCGCAGCGCGCCGCCGCGCTCCCCGGAGAGCGTGACGCTCCCGCCGTAAGGGTCGCCGACCATCTCCGCAAGGCTGTAAGCGGGGCTCAGCGCGGAAAAGCCCTCCAGCCCGTGCGCCGCGGCATAGCGGTTTGCCTCGTCGACGCGCCGCAGCGTCCAGTTTGAAGCGCCGAAAGCGCCGATGGAGCCCGCCGCCCGCGCCTCATTCAGCGCCTCGACGATCTCGCCGACGTCCCGCGACGGGTCGTCCCGGTGGAGGATATAGAGCTCGACGCGCTCCGTGCGCAGCCGCCGCAGGCTCAGCGCGAGCTGACGGCGGATCGTCTCCGCGCCGTAAACGTCCGATGAGCCGCGCATGCCGCAGTTATGGCCCTTTGTGAGAAGAAAGGCGCGGCTGCGGTTGCCGCTCTCGTCCAGCCAGCGGCCGAGGTTCTCCTCGGCGCAGCCGTAGCAGTTCGCCGTGTCAAAGGCGCGGAAGCCCGCCTCCCAAGCCGCAGCGAGGCAGTCTGCCGCCGCAGGGTAATCCGCTCCCTGCACCGCGCGGTTCCCCGTTCCGTAGACCAGCCGGGGGAGCGCGGCGTCGAGGCTTTCAACATATTGGTATTCCATAGATGCTCCTTAAAAAAGACGGGGCAGATGTCTGTCATCTGCCCCGGACGCCGAAAAAGCGCTGCATTAAAGTTCGCAGTCGAATGCGGGGCGGTCATCCTCGACGACGCGGTGGATGAACGTTCGCATTTTCTGATGCCCCGGCGCGGCGCCGTAAGCGGCGTAGGACTCCCGGTCGCGGCATTCCACCGTGACGCAGACATCGAAGCGGGGGTGGAAGCCGCGCAAGACCGTCGTGGAGAGCAGCCCGTCGATCGTTCCGACGAGCGACTCCATGCCCTCCTTGATCATCGCGAAATTTTCATCCTTGCCGCGGCCGTCCGCGCTTTCGAGCAGCTTCATCAGACAAATGTGTCGGATCATGATCTCGCGCCCTCCGTCAGAGGATCGGCGCGGTCTGCGCCGCGGCGCGATAGGCGGCGTCGAGCATCTCGGTCCAGACGACGGCGTCGTCGATGGTGAAGCGCTCGTCCGGCGTATCGTTCAGGATGGTCTCGATCCAGCCGCGCAGAGGGTAGTGGACACACTCCGGGAACTCCGATTCGGGGATATCCACCCAGTCCTTTCCGTTCAGGCGGCAGCTCAGAAAATCATGGCACTCATAGCTGCCGTCCGCATGGAAGACCTTGGCGTCGCCGATCAGGTGGACCGCGCCCTTCGTGCCGCAGACATCGAGGATGCACTCATGCGAGGGCGCGCACCAGCCCGCCTCGACCACGGAGTAAGCGCCGTTTTCGTGGCGGAAGGTCGCAACGGCGTTGTCCTCGGTGTGATACTTCTTTGCAAAATCCGTGAGGTAGTTGAAATTCGCCGTGCAGGAGGTCGCCGGGCCGAGGAACATCTGGGCGATGTGGACGCCGTGCTGACCGTAGTCGATCATCGCGCCGCCGCCGTTTTCCTCCCGGTTATAAATGCCGACCGGCTCGGTCAGCTTCGGGCCCGCCTCGCTGTAAAGGCGGAAGCGCAGCGCCGTGACCTCGCCGAGAAGCCCGTCGGAGATCATGTTCAGGATGCAGCGGTTGCGGGGCTTGTCCATCGGAGAGGAGACCATAAAGTGGATCCCGCTGCGCTTCACAGCCTCCCGCGCAAGATAGGCGTCCTCCAGCGTGGCGAAGGGGGCTTTTTCCACGAAAACGTGCTTCCCCGCATTCGCGCAGAGCACGGTGTGGCGGCCATGGAGGGCGGTCTCCGAGCACATGATA
>CALJDB010000289.1 GCA_938023775.1 uncultured Clostridia bacterium | reverse complement strand
TTGGAAGTCTGGTTTTTGACGAGCGCGTGATGAAAGCGAGGCTGCCGGGGAATATTTACCGTTCCCTCAAGCAGACCATCCGACAGGGCAAGGATCTGGACCTCACCGTCGCAAACGCCGTGGCGGGCGCGATGCGCGACTGGGCGGTGGAGCATGGCGCGACCCACTTCACCCACTGGTTCCAGCCGCTGACCGGCATCACCGCGGAGAAGCACGACAGCTTCATCACCCCGGCGCCGGACGGCGGGGTCATCATGGAGTTTTCCGGCAAGGAGCTTATCAAGGGCGAGCCGGACGCCTCCAGTTTCCCCTCCGGCGGTCTGCGCGCGACGTTTGAGGCGCGCGGCTACACGGCCTGGGACCCGACGAGCTTCGCCTTCATTAAGGGCAAGACCCTCTGCATCCCGACGGCATTCTGCTCCTACAGCGGCGAGGCGCTGGACAAGAAGACCCCGCTGCTGCGCTCCATGGAGGCGCTGAACCGTCAGGCGCTGCGCGTGCTGAAGCTCTTCGGCAACGGCGACGTCGCCCGCGTGACCACCTCCGTCGGTCCGGAGCAGGAGTATTTCCTTGTTGACCGCGCGCTCTATGAAAAGCGCCTCGACCTTATGACCACGGGACGCACGCTCTTCGGCGCGAAGCCGCCGAAGGGACAGGAGCTTGACGACCACTATTTCGGCGTTATCAAGCCGCGCGTGCAGGCGTTTATGGACGACCTGAACGAAGAGCTCTGGAAGCTCGGCATCCTCGCGAAGACCGAGCATAACGAGGTCGCCCCGGCGCAGCATGAGCTCGCGCCCATCTATACCACGACGAACATCGCCACCGACCACAACCAGCTCACGATGGAGATCATGCAGCGCGTTGCGGCGAAGCACGGGCTCGTCTGCCTGCTGCACGAAAAGCCCTTCGCCGGCGTCAACGGCTCCGGCAAGCACAACAACTGGTCCATGGCGACGGACACGGGCGTGAACCTCCTGACCCCCGGCGACACGCCGCATGAAAACGCCCAGTTCCTGCTGTTCCTCTGCGCCGTCATCGCCGCCGTGGACGATTATCAGGATCTGCTCCGCCTCTCCGTCGCGACCGCGGGCAACGACCACCGCCTCGGCGCGAACGAGGCGCCTCCCGCCGTCGTCAGCATCTTTCTCGGCGACGAGCTGACCGCCGTGCTGGAAGCCATCGAGCGCGACGCGCCTTACTCCGCCGCGGAGAAGACCGTCATGAAGCTCGGCGTCCACACGCTCCCGCGCTTCACGCGCGACACGACGGACCGCAACCGCACGAGCCCCTTCGCCTTCACAGGCAACAAGTTCGAGTTCCGTATGCTCGGCTCCTCCAACTCCATCGCCTGCGCGAACATTATGCTCAACTCCGCCGTGGCGGACACGCTGCGGAAATTCGCCGACACGCTCGAAGGCGCGGCGGACTTCCAGACCGCGCTCCACGAGCTCATCCGCGGCGTCATCAAGGCGCATAAGCGCATCATCTTCAACGGCAACGGCTACGACGAGACATGGATCCGCGAGGCGACGGAGGAGCGCGGGCTGCTCAATCTGCGCACCACGCCGGACGCCGTGGCGACGCTGCTGGACAAGAAAAACGTCGATATGCTCACCGGGCTCGGCGTCTACTCCATCGCGGAGCTGCGCTCCCGCTATGAGATCACGCTGGAAAATTACTGCAAGACCGTCGTCATCGAGGCGAACACCATGACCGACATGGTCCGCCGCCAGATCCTGCCTGCGATGGAGACCTTTACCGCCCGCACCGCGGAGGCTGCGGCAAAGAAAAAGGCGCTCGTTCCGGAGCTCGGCTGCGGCTATGAAACGCGCCTTGTCGAGCGCATGAGCGCGCTGACGGACGCCGTTTCCGAGCGCACGGAGACGCTTGAGCGCACGCTTATCGGGCTCCACAGCGCCGAGGGCGCGGCGGAGGAGGCTGCCGCCATCCGCGACTGCGTGCTGCCGGAGATGACCGAGCTGCGCGCCGTCTGCGACGAAGCCGAGACCGTCACCGCCCGTGACTGCTGGCCGTTCCCGACGTATTCCGAGCTTCTTCGATCGGAGGGCTGATCTATGACTTACAGTGCTGTCAACACGATCTGGGTGCTGCTTGGTGCGGCGCTGGTGTTTTTTATGCAGGCGGGCTTTTCCATGTGCGAGGCGGGCTTTACCCGCGCGAAGAACACGGGCAATATTCTGATGAAAAACCTGATGGACTTCTGCATCGGAACGCCCTGCTTCTGGCTGTTCGGCTTCGGCGTGATGTTCGGGACCGGAACGGCGCTTTTCGGGAAGATCGACCCGCTCATCATGGGCGATTACAGCGCCGTTTTGCCGGAGGGCGTGCCGCTCTGGGCTTACGCCATTTTCCAGACCGTCTTCTGCGCCACGAGCGCGACGATCGTCTCCGGCGCGATGGCGGAGCGGACGAAGTTTTCCGCTTACTGCATCTATTCCGCGGTGATCTCGCTTTTTATTTACCCCATCTCCGGCCACTGGATCTGGGGCGGCGGCTGGCTCGCCGAGCTTGGCTTCCATGACTTTGCCGGCTCCACCTGCGTCCACATGGTCGGCGGCATCTGCGCCCTCATCGGTGCGACGATGCTGGGACCGCGTATCGGCAAGTATGACAAAAACGGAAAGCCCCGCGCCATTTTAGGCCACAATCTGACCGCCGCGGCGCTCGGCGTGTTCATCCTCTGGTTCTGCTGGTTCGGCTTCAACGGCGCGTCCACCGTCAGCATGGACTCCGACGCCGACCTCGTGAGCGCGGGACTCGTGTTTTTCAACACGAACCTCGCCGCCGCGGTTGCCTGCGTCACGACGCTGATCTTCACATGGGTCCGCTATAAAAAGCCGGACGTTTCCATGACTTATAACGCTGCGCTCGCGGGGCTCGTCGGCATCACCGCCGGCTGCGACGCGGTCTCGCCGCTCGGCGCGGCGATCATGGGCGTCGTGTTCGGTATCGCCGTGGTGCTCTCGGTCGAGTTCTTTGACAAGGTCGCCCGCGTGGACGACCCCGTGGGCGCGGTCAGCGTCCACTGCGTCTGCGGCGCGCTCGGAACGATCCTGACCGGGCTTTTCGCCACCGGCGTCAGCACCGAGAAGGGACTTTTCTACGGCGGCGGGGCGCATTTCCTCGGCGTGCAGGCGCTCGGCGTCGTCTCCGTCGCGGCTTATACCGCCGTGCTCATCACGATCACGTTCTGGATCTTAAAGCACACCGCCGGTCTGCGCGTCAGCGCGGAGGACGAGATCATGGGGCTCGACATCTCCGAGCACGGGCTCCCGACGGCTTACGGCGGCATTGCCATGCTGCCGGAGGAGCTGCTCGACAGCGCGCCGACCGCCCCGGTGGAGGCTGCCGACGCCCCCGCAGCCCCGCGCCCGGCGCACCCGGAGGGCACGCCGAAGTTCACGAAGGTGGAGATCGTCTGCCGCGAGGAAAAGCTCTATCCGCTGAAGGCGGCGATGAGCGCCCTCGGCATTACGGGCATGACCGTGTCCCATGTGATGGGCTATGGCGCTCAGAAGGGAAGGAGCGAGCTCTACCGCGGCGTCGAGGTGGAGACGAACCTGCTGCCGAAGGTGCAGGTGGACATCGTGGTCAGCAAGGTCCCGGTCCGCAGCGTCATCGAAACGGCGAAAAAGGTGCTCTACACCGGCCACATCGGCGACGGCAAGATCTTCGTCTACGATGTGGAGAACGTCGTCAAGGTCCGCACCGGCGAGGAGGGCTACGACGCGCTGCAGGACGTGGAGTAAATAAAATTATCGCCGCAAAGCGGCACCACTTTAAAGCCTCCCTTGTGCAAGGGGAGGTGGCTGCCGCGCAGCGGCAGACGGAGGGGTTGTAAGCTTACGAAACATCCAAGCTTGGCGTTTCCGGCAGCTTACAACCCTCCAGTCAGCCTTCGGCTGACAGCCTCTGCTGTGCACGCCCCCAGTGTGCGCACTGGGGGTGCCTTACACAGGGAGGCCTTTAAAATGTGCGCTTTGCGCGATGTTTTTCTCAGGGAAAGGAGACGGTATGTGTTCTATCATGGGCTGCTGCGGCGTCGGGACGGCGCGGGAGCTGTTTCTGGAGGGCTTTGGGAAGACCCTCACGCGCGGACCGGATGCGAGCCGCGTTGTCGACACGGGGCGGGGACTTCTGGCGTTCCACCGGCTTGCCATTATGGACCTCAGCGAGAGCGGCATGCAGCCGTTTGCGCGCGAGGGGAGCTATGCGGTCTGCAACGGCGAAATTTACGGCTTTGCCGCGCTGCGCGCGGAGTTGGAGGCGAAGGGCTATGCCTTCCGAAGCGAGTCCGACTGCGAAATCCTGCTGCCGCTCTGGTTTGAGCACGGGACGGAGATGTTCCGGATGCTCGACGCGGAGTTTGCCTGCGTGCTTTATGACGCGCGGACGGGGGAGTTCGTCGCGGCGCGCGACCCCATCGGCATCCGCCCGCTTTTCTACGGCGTCAGCCCCGCGGGGGATATGCTTTTCGCGAGCGAGGCGAAGAATTTGGTGGGGCTTTGTGAAAAGGTGTGCCCCTTCCCGCCGGGGCATTATTGGAAAAACGGCGAATTTGTTTGTTACCGGGATATTGCAAAGGTCGAAAAGTTCTGCTATGATACCATAGATGAAGTGTGCGCCGGCATCCGCGAACGGCTCATTGCCGGGGTGGAAAAGCGCCTCGTGGCGGACGCCAAGGTCGGCTTTCTGCTCTCCGGCGGGCTGGACAGCTCGCTCGTCTGCGCCATCGCCGCGCGGCGGAGCGAAAAACCCATCCGCACCTTCGCCATCGGCATGGACACCGACGCCATCGACCTCAAATACGCCCGCCGCGCCGCGGAATATCTCGGCAGCGAGCACACGGAGGCCATCATCTCGCGCGGGGACGTCCTTGCCGCGTTAGAGCCGGTTGTCGCCGCGCTCGGAACGTGGGATATCACGACGATCCGCGCCTCCGTCGGCATGTATCTTGTCTGCAAGGCGATCCACGAGCGCACCGACATCCGCGTGCTGCTCACGGGCGAAATTTCCGACGAGCTTTTCGGCTATAAATACACGGATTTTGCCCCCTCCGCCGCGGAGTTCCAGCGCGAGAGCGAAAAGCGCGTGCGCGAATTATATATGTACGACGTGCTGCGCGCCGACCGCTGCATCGCGGTCAATTCGCTGGAAGCGCGCGTGCCCTTCGGGGACCTTGATTTTGTGAGCTATGTCCTCGCGATCGACCCGGAGAAGAAGCTGAACCGTTACGGCAAGGGCAAATATCTGCTCCGCCGCGCCTTCGCGGAGGGCGGCTGGCTGCCGGACGAGATTCTCTGGCGCGAAAAGGCGGCGTTTTCCGATGCGGTGGGCCACTCGATGGTGGACGATCTGAAGGCGTTCGCCGCCGAAAAATACACCGATGCGGAATTTGATGCAAGGCGGGCGCAATATACTTATGCCGCGCCCTTCACGAAGGAGTCGCTGCTCTACCGGGAGCTGTTTGAAAAATACTACCCCGGTCAGGCGGAGATGATCGCGGGTTACTGGATGCCGAACCCGGCGTGGCCCGGCTGCGCCGTGGACGATCCGTCCGCGCGTGTGCTCGCAAACTATGGCGACAGCGGAAAATAAACCGCAATATCTGCAATCTGAACTTCATAACATGGAGGAGAAATAAAAAATGTCGAATTGTGCGATCGTAGGCATCAACTGGGGCGACGAGGGCAAGGGCCGCATGGTGGACCTGCTCACGGACCATTTTGACGTGGTCGTCCGCTATCAGGGCGGCGGCAACGCCGGCCACACCGTCGTGAACGAATTTGGTAAGTTCGCGCTGCATCTGCTGCCCTCCGGCATCTTCCGTCCGGGTGTCGTGAACGTTCTCGGCAACGGCGTCGCGCTCGATCTGGAAAATCTCTGGAACGAGATGCAGACCGTTACCGGAAAGGGCGTTTCCATCACGCCGGAGAACCTGCGCATCAGCGAGCGCGCCTCGCTGCTGCTGCCGTGGCACCGCGAGCTCGACGCGCTGGAGGAGGCGCGCCTCAAGGACAAGAAATACGGCTCCACCAAGCAGGGTATCGCGCCGTTTTACTCCGACAAGTATCAGAAGAAGACCATCCTCGCCGGCGAGCTTTTCTACCCGGAGCGCCTGAAGGAGCACTTAGCGGAGCTGCTGGAGTGGAAAAACCTCATCCTCACCCGTGTTTACGGCGCGGAGCCGTTCACAATGGACCAGATCCTCGGCTGGGTGACGGAATACGGCGAAAAGCTGGGGCCCTATATCCAGAACACCGCCGCCTTCCTGCGCGGGGCGCAGAGCGCGGGCAAGAGCATTCTCTTCGAGGCACAGCTCGGCGCGCTGCGCGACCTTGACTGCGGCATTTATCCCTACACGACCTCCTCCAACGCCGTCGCCGCCTTCGCGCCCGTCGGCTCCGGGCTCACGACCGCGAAGATCGATCAGGTCGTCGGCGTCGTGAAGGCTTACTCCACCTGCGTGGGCGAGGGACCCTTCGTCTGCGAGTGGACCGGCGAGGAGGCGCAGACCCTGCGCGACGCGGGCGACGAATACGGCGCCAAGACCGGCAGACCCCGCCGCGTCGGTCCCATCGACCTCGTGGCGACGCGCTACGGCGTGATGATGCAGGGCGCGACGGACATCGCCCTCACGAAGCTGGACGTTCTGAGCTATATGAAAAAGATCCCCGTCTGCGCCCACTACCTCGTGAACGGCGAGCAGACGGACGAATTCCCGTTCCCGGACGCGCTGGACGCGGCGAAGCCCGTGGTCGAGTATATGGACGGTTGGGAGTGCGACATCTCCGCGGCGCGGACGTGGGCGGAGCTCCCGGAGAACGCCAAGCGCTATATCGAGCGCATCGAGTCCGCCGTCGGCTGCCATATCACCTATGTCTCCGTCGGACCGGAGCGCGACGCTTATATCAAGAGAGGTTAACTGCTTATGTGTGGAATCGTTGGCTTTACCGGCCGTCAGGCAGCCGCGCCGCTGCTGCTCGAGGGGCTGAAGCGGCAGGAATACCGGGGCTATGACTCCGCGGGCATCGCGGTCATCGGTCCGGAGGGCATTACGCTGGAAAAGACCAGCGGCCGCATCGCAAATCTCGTCGAGCGCACCGACGGCGGGCGAAGCATGCCCGGCTCCGCCGGCATCGGACACACCCGCTGGGCGACCCATGGCGCGCCCACGGGTGAAAACGCTCATCCCCACCTCAGCAACGACGGGCGCTTCGCCGTTGTCCACAACGGCATCATCGAAAATTTTGCAACGCTGCGCGAGGAGCTGGAAG
>CALJDB010000288.1 GCA_938023775.1 uncultured Clostridia bacterium | reverse complement strand
GCAAATGAGAGACCGCAAGAGGCGGTCTCTCATTTGCGTTTTTTGATAGTCTTGTTTTTCACTCGTTTATGATATGCGGTTTTCCCACGAGGTAGCCGAAAATCGCCATGACGACGGCGAGGATGGCGAGGATGGCGAGGGGGAGCGTCCAGCCGGTGGCGTCAAAGAGCTTGCCCATTGCGGTGGGACCGACGGCGGCGAGGAGATAACCCATCGCCTGCGCGAGACCGGAGAGGGAGGCGGCGTCCTGCGCATCGCGCGTGTGGAGCGGGAAGAGCGTCATCGCGAAGGCGATGCCCGTGCCGGAGGCGAGACCGCCGCTGACGATCGCCGTCCAGAGCCCGGCGGGGTGCTCGGCGAAGATCGTGCCGACCATGCAGACGGCGTAAAGCAGGCTGAGCGCCACGCCCCAGAACGGCAGACGCTTCGAGCGCGCCGCAATGACCGGGATGGCAAAGGAGCAGGGCACGCCGACGAGCATCAGCGCGCCGTTATAAAAGCCCGCAGTCTGCACGCCGTAGCCCTTGGACTGCAAGATGCTGGAAAACCACGCGACGAGGCAGTAAAACATCATCGCCTGAAGCCCGGTGAACACGGCGATGAACCATGTGAGCTTGTCCCGCGCAACGCTGCGGCGCGGCGCGCCGTCCACAGCCGGGGCGGCGAAGCGCAGGGAGCGGCTCGGCAGCCAGACGAGCAGCGCCGCGAGCGCAATGAGCACCCAGACGCAGAGGCTGACGCGCCAGCCGCCGGCGAGCGCGATGGGAACGCTGACACCGCCGGAGACGGTCGCGAAGCCCGCCATAAACGTGGAATAAAGCCCGGTCATAGGTCCGATGCGGTCCGGGAACTCGGACTTGACGATGCCGGGGAGCAGCACGTTGTTGATGCCGATGCCCGCGCCGACGGCAACGGTGCCGATAAAAAGCCCCGCCGTGCCGCACCACGAGCGGCAGAGAATGCCCAGCACGAGCAGCGCGAGCGAGAGTGTCATCGTTCTGCCCGCGCCGAGCCGGGCGCTGAGCGGACCGACGACGGCGGAGGCGACCGCAAACGCGAGCAGCGGGATCGTCGTGAGCAGCCCGGCGGCGGTGCTGCCGAGAGCGAGGTCGCCCTGAATGGTGCTGACAAGCGGGCCGACGCCCGTGATGGGGGAGCGGAGACAGCAGGCGATCAGGATGATCGCCCAGACAAGCTTTGCGCGGGAGCGGACGGTGCTCTTATCCATGTTTGGTTCCTCTCTTCTTTCATGTACATGGATTATTTTACAATATACCGAGAGTGCCTGTCAAATGATTTTTTCGCGCGTTGACATTTTTGCCGGGAAATGGTAGGATATAGGCGACTTTGGAAAGGACAGGATGCACAAAACCATGCAGTATTTCAAGGACGAGACCGCGCGGGAGACCGAGGACCCGATGGAGGAGGTTTTCCGCAAAAATAAACGCAGCCGCCGCTTCAATCTGATCTTGTTCGTCGTGCTCTTTGCGGGCGTGGCGATTTACAGTCTGGTCGGCGGGCGCAACGCCGTCACCGCGGTGATCGACGAGGAGCGCTTCGGCGTCACGGCGCTCGATGACACGGAGGTTACGCTTGCCTACGCGGACGTCGCGGCGCTGGAAATGCGCGAGCCGACCTCGGCGCTAGATCGCGGCACGCTCGTGAGCGGCGAGGAGCGCTCCAACTGCTGCTCCGGCGAATTTGAAAACGACGAGTTCGGGCGCTACCGGCTCCACGTGAACCTCGGCGTCGAGCCCTATATCGTCGCAAAAACGGCGGCGGGCGAGGTGCTCGTCTTCAACGCGGAGAGCCCGGAGATCACGGAGCAGATCTTCGCGGAGATCGAAAAGAGGATCCCCTAAAAAATTTTTTCCAGCGGTTTTTCCGCCGCGTGCGCGCATACTAAGCACATAAATCAGTGTTAAGGAGGCGCGGCGCGATGGAGGATCGGCTTTGGGAGCTGTTCTGCGAGACGGGGGACCCGATGGGCTACCTCCTGCTCTGCGCGGAGCGGGAGCGGGAGGCGCGGCAGACCGCGGGTCCCGCTCCGGCGTAACGAGGTTTACATAATATGTATCAGACCACAAAAGCCCTCGTTCTGCGCGAGGTGAAATACAAGGAAGCCGACAAAATTCTGACCGTGCTGACGGAGCGGGACGGCAAGCGCACGGTCAAAGCGCGCGGCGCGCTGCGAAAAGGGTGCAAATTCGGCGCGGCGGCGGAGGCGCTTTGTTATTCGGAGATGACGCTTTTCGGCTCCGCCGGAAAATGGAGCATCAACGAAGCGGAGACAATCGAGCAGTTTCTCCCCCTGCGCGCCGACATCGGACGGCTCGCGCTCGCGAGCTATTTCGCCGAGGTGCTCGAAGCCGTCAGCGACGAGGAGAGCCCGAATCCGGAGCTGCTCCAGCTTGGACTGAACAGCCTCTATGCGCTCAGCCGCGGGCTTTACCCGCCGGAGCATATCAAGGCGGTGTTCGAGCTGAAGGTGCTCTGTCTCTCCGGCTTCGAGCCCCAGCTTGCCGACTGCCCCGCCTGCGGCGGGGAGCCGGCGGACCCCTTGCTCTCGCTGCGCGGCGGCTCGGTCCACTGCCGCAGCTGTCCGCCCGGTGCGCCGGGGCTCTCGCTGCCGCTGGAGCGCGAGGCGCTGGACGCCATGCGCTATATCGTTGCGGCGGAGCCGAAGCGCATCTTCGCTTTCCGTATCCCGGAATCGGCGGAGCGGAGCCTCGGCGCAGCGTGCGAGGCGTATCTGGACGCGCAGCTTGAGCGCTCCTTCCGGACGCTGGATTATTATAAGAGTCTCAAGCTTTGACCCCCTAAGAAATAACAGAGGATAATCACGAATATGGATATGTATGAAAAATCACTTCTGACGCTGGAGCTGCCCGCGGTGCTGGAGCTGCTTGCGGCGGAGGCGAGCAGCAACGCGGCGAAGGCGCTCTGCCGTGCGCTGCGACCGGCGGACCACGCCGGGGAGGTGCGCCGCCGTCTGGGTGAGACGAGCGCCGCCAAGGCGATGATGGTGCTGCGCGGCGCGCCGGGCTTTTCCGGCGTTAAGGACGTGCGCAGCGCGCTCTCCCGCGCGGATATGGGCGGCGTACTGAACACGCGCGAGCTGCTGGACGTCGCCGCGCTGCTCCACTGCGCGCGCATGGTGCGCACTTACGGCGAGGGCGACGAGAGCGGCCGCACAGAGCTCGGCGGACTGTTCCGCTCGCTCGCGAGCAACAAATATCTGGAAGAGCGCATCACGACCGCCATTTTGGGCGAGGACGAGATCGCGGACGCCGCGAGCCCGGAGCTCGCCGATCTGCGGAGAAAGCTGCGCGTCGCGAACGCCAAGGTGCGCGAGGCGCTTCAGAAGATCATCTCCTCCCCAAGCTATTCCAAGGCGCTTCAGGATTCACTGATCACGACGCGCTCGGACCGCTACGTCGTGCCCGTCAAAGCCGACCACAAGGCGGAGATCCCCGGACTGGTCCACGACGTGTCCGCCTCCGGCGCGACGGTGTTCGTTGAGCCGATGGCGGCGGTCAAGGCGAATAACGAGATTCGCGAGCTCAAAGCCAAAGAAAAGCTGGAGATCGAGCGCATTCTCGGCTTGCTCAGCGCCGAGTGCGCCTCCTTCCGCGAGGATATCGACTGTTCGTTCCGCCTGCTTGTGGAGCTGGACGTCATTTTCGCAAAGGCGAAGCTCAGCTACGCGATGGACGCCGACGAGCCGAAGCTCTCCGACCGCACGCTCACGCTGCGCCGCGCGCGGCACCCACTGCTGCCCAAGGGCACGGCGGTGCCCATCGACGTGACGCTCGGCGGCGAGTTTGACACGCTGGTCATCACCGGTCCCAACACCGGCGGCAAGACCGTCTCCATCAAGACAATGGGCCTGCTCTCCGTCATGGCGCTCTGCGGGCTCCATATCCCCGCGGCGGACGGGAGCTGCGTGCCGCTTTTCTCCCGCGTCCTTGCGGACATCGGCGACGAGCAGAGCATCGAGCAGAGCCTCTCGACCTTCTCGGCGCATATGAAAAACATCGTCGACATCTTAAACGAATGCGGCGAGGGCTCGCTCATTCTCTTCGATGAGCTCGGCGCGGGCACGGACCCGGTCGAGGGCGCGGCGCTCGCCATCTCCGTCATCGAACGCGCGCGGCAAAGCGGCGCGCTTATCGCCGCAACGACCCACTACGCCGAGCTGAAGGTCTACGCCACGACCTCCGCCGGGGTCCAGAACGCGAGCTGCGAGTTCAACGTGGAGACCCTGCGCCCGACTTACCGGCTGCTCATCGGCATTCCCGGCAAGAGCAACGCCTTCGCCATCTCCCGCCGCCTCGGTTTGCCGGAGGACGTCATCGACGACGCGCGCAGCCGCGTCAACGCGGACAGTGCGAGCATGGAGGAGGTCCTCGAACAGCTCGAACGCCAGCGGCAGGAGCTGGAGAAGGAGAAGACCGAGATCGACGTAAAGCTCCGCGCCGCGGAGGAGAACGCGAAAAAGTCCGCTCAGCTCAAAGCAGAGCTCTCCGTCCGGCTCGAAAAGGCGGACCAGAAGGCGCGGCGCGAGGCGCAGCAGATTCTGGACGACGCGCGGCGGCAGGCGGAGGTGGTGTTCGACGAGCTCGACCGAATCCGGCGGCTGGAGGACAAAAATCAGGACCACCGCGAGGTGAACGAAGCGCGCGCCGCGCTGCGCCGCGAGATGAACGAGGCGGACGACCGCCTCGCGGCGAAGTTCGACGCGGCGGAGCCGGAGAAAAAGAGCGCGCGGCCCCTGCGCGCCGGCGACACGGTGGAGATCAAGTCGATGGGCATCAAGGCCACGGTGCTCTCCGTCGCACCGGACCGGACGCTTCAGCTTCAGGCGGGCGTTCTGAAGGTCAGCGCGAAGGAGGACGAGGTGCTGCTCATCGAGGGCGCAAAGGTGGACTTCAAGCCCGTGGCGGAGAAGGCGACGGCGGCGCTGCGCACGATGAGCGTGCCGCGGGAGCTGGACCTGCGCGGACAGATGCGCGACGAAGCGCTTTTAGCCCTCGACCGCTATCTGGACAGCGCCGTGATGGCGAAGCTCCAGACCGTTACGATCATCCACGGCAAGGGCACCGGCGCACTGCGTCAGGCGGTCCAGACCGCCCTGCGGAGCAACCGTCTCGTCAAAAGCTTCCGCAACGGGACCTTCGGCGAGGGCGAAATGGGCGTCACCATCGTGGAACTGCGCTAAATCGGCAGAGCGCGGAACACGAAAAAACTGTGGAAAGCGACAAAAGCGCGAAAAAATATTGACGCTTACGCAATCATTTGATAAAATAAG
>CALJDB010000287.1 GCA_938023775.1 uncultured Clostridia bacterium | reverse complement strand
TTTTGGCGCCGGACATTTTCCCGATGCACATGGACCTGCTCCGCGGCATTTTCCGGATGTACGGCTACAAGCTGGACGTTCTGCACTATGAGGGCAGGCAGGTCATCGACGTGGGGCTGAAATATGTCCACAACGACATGTGCTACCCCGCCATCTGCACCATCGGCCAGCAGCTCTACGCGCTCCAGTGCGGGGACTACGACGTACATAAGGTCGCGCTCATCCAGTTCCAGACCGGCGGCGGCTGCCGCGCCTCGAACTATATCTGGATGCTGCGCAAGGCGCTGCACAATATGGATATGGACTTTGTGCCGGTCATCTCGCTCTCGTTTTCCCGCGTGGAGCGCTCCAGCGGCTTTTCCATCACGCCGGGGATGATCGCGAAGGGGCTCATGGCGCTCATTTACGGCGACATGCTGATGCTGCTGCGCAATCAGGTGCAGCCCTATGAGGCGGTCCCGGGCGCGACGCAGACGGTCGTGGACAAGTGGAACGCGGAGCTGCTGCGTCAGTTTTCGCGCAACCGCGGGCTGCTCGCGCGCGACCGGCGGCGCAATCTCCACGCGATGGCGGCGGACTTCGCCGCCGTGGATCGCCGGGACGTTAAGCGCATCAAGGTCGGCATCGTGGGCGAAATTTATGTGAAATACTCCCAGTTCGGCAACAACGGACTGGAGGCGTTCCTTGCCTCGCAGGGCTGCGAGGTGATGGTCCCCGGCGTCATCGGCTTCTTTCAGGCGATGTTCGATAACCGCGAGACCGATTACCGGCTCTACGGCGGGTCTTACGGCAAAAAGATCGTCGCGCGCCTCGGCGCGTGGGCAGCGCGGCGGATGGAGCGCGAGATGCTCACCGCGCTGCGCGATTTCCCGCAGTTCACCGCGCCCTCGCCCTTCGCCCATATCCGAGAGCTGGGCGATAAGGTGATCGGCAGGGGCGTCAAGATGGGCGAGGGCTGGCTGCTGCCCGCGGAGATCGCGGAGCTCATAGAAAACGGCTACAGCAATGTGATCTGCGCCCAGCCTTTCGGCTGTCTGCCGAACCACATCGTCGGCAAGGGCACGATCCGCACGCTGCGCGAGCTCTATCCGGAGGCGAACATCTGCCCCGTGGACTATGACTCCGGCGCGTCGCGCGTCAATCAGGAAAACCGCATCAAGCTGATGCTGGCGGTCGCAAAGGAGAAGGAGGAGGTCTGCGTATGAAGCGGCTCGGACTGGATATCGGCTCCACCACGGTCAAGTGCGTCGTGACGGACGAGGCGCAGAACATTCTGTTTAGCCGCTATGAGCGCCACCTCTCGCGCATTCAGGAGGCGAGCGCGGCGCTGCTCGGCGAAGCGGCGGCGCGCTTTCCCGGCGAGGAGATGCTCTTCGCCATGTCCGGCTCGGCGGGCATGGGCATGGCTGCCGACCTCGCGCTGCCCTTCGTGCAGGAGGTCTACGCCACGCGCACGGCGGTCACGCGGCTCCACCCGGAGACGGACTGCGCCGTGGAGCTCGGCGGCGAGGACGCGAAAATTCTGTTCCTCACCGGCGGGCTGGAGGTGCGCATGAACGGCACCTGCGCCGGCGGCACGGGCGCCTTCATCGACCAGATGACGGCGCTCATGAACATCGCGCCGGACGAGCTGGATGACCTCGCCGCCCAGCATGAAAAGCTCTACACGATCGCCTCACGCTGCGGCGTGTTCGCGAAATCGGACATTCAGCCGCTCATCAATCAGGGCGCGAAGCGCGCCGACGTTGCCGCGAGCATCTTTTACGCCGTCGTGAACCAGACCGTCGCGGGGCTCGCGCAGGGGCGCGAGATCGGCGGGAATGTGCTCTATCTCGGCGGACCGCTGACCTTTTTCTCCCAGCTGCGCGCCGCGTTCGACGACGTGCTCGCCGTCCGCGGGCTCTGCCCGGAAAACTCGCTTTATTACGTCGCGCTCGGCGCGGCGCTCTCGCCCTCCGCGGCGTCGGTGGATCTCCCCGCGCTCGCCTCGCGTCTCGCCGCCTATGAGCCGACGGCGGGCTACGAGGGCTGCCGCCCGCTCTTCACCTCCCCGGAGGAATACGCCGCCTTCCGCGCGCGCCACGAGGCGGACTCGGCGCATATCCGCACGCTGGAAGAGCCGGCGGAGACCATGTACCTCGGCATCGACGCCGGGTCCACGACCGTGAAGGCGCTGCTCTGCGACGCCGACGGCGCCATTTTCCGCCCGTTTTACACGCCGAACAGCGGCAACCCCGTCCCGCTCGTGCGGGACTATCTGCTCTCGCTTTACCGCGATTATCCCGCGCTGCACATCGCCGGCGCCGCCGTCACGGGCTACGGCGAGGACATCGTGAAAAGCGCGTTCCACGCCGACCTCGGCGTTGTCGAGACCGTCGCACACTACACGGCGGCGAAGCGCTTCTGCCCGGAGGTGGACTTCATCCTCGACATCGGCGGGCAGGACATCAAGTGCTTCCGCATCCGGAACGGCGCGGTGGACAGCATTTTCCTGAACGAAGCCTGCTCCTCCGGCTGCGGCTCGTTTTTGCAGACCTTCGCCGGGGTGCTGGGGCTGACGCCGCCGGAATTTGCGGAAAAGGCGCTCTATGCCGACCGCCCCGTGGACCTCGGCTCGCGCTGCACCGTGTTCATGAACAGCTCCGTCAAGCAGGCGCAGAAGGACGGCGCAACGCTCGAAAACATCTCCGCCGGGCTCTCCATCAGCGTTGTGAAAAACGCGCTTTACAAGGTCATCCGCTGCTCCGGCGGCGATGCGCTCGGCAAAAACGTCGTCGTGCAGGGCGGCACGTTCCAGAACGACGCCGTGCTCCGCGCCTTTGAGCAGGAGATCGGCAGAAACGTTATCCGCCCCGCCATCGCGGGACTGATGGGCGCTTACGGCGCGGCGCTTTACGCCGCGGAGCGCTGCGGCGGCGACCGCGCAAGCTCGCTGCTGGGCTTCGAGGCGCTGGAGGGCTTTACGCATGAGGTGAAGGCGGTCACCTGCTCCGGCTGCGGCAACCGCTGCCGCCTGACCGTGAACCGCTTTTCCGGCGGCACGACCTTCATCGCCGGGAACCGCTGCTCCCGTCCCCTCGGCAAAGCCGCCGCGGGGGAGACGCGGAACCTTTACGCCTACAAGAATGAGCTGCTCGCCCGCTATCGCGAAAACCGGTGCGACCCCGGCAAAAAGACGCTCGGCATCCCGATGGGGCTCAACATGTATGAGCTTCTCCCCTTCTGGCACACGATGCTGACAGAGCTCGGCTTCAACGTTGTCGTCTCGCCCGTCAGCAGCCACGAGCTTTACCGCAGCGGCCAGCACACCATTCCCTCGGACACGGCGTGCTACCCGGCGAAGCTGCTCCACGGTCATGTCGAGGCACTGCTCGCCGCGGGCGTGGACGGCGTGTTTTACCCCAGCATGTCCTATAATCTGGACGAGGGGCTCGGCGCGAACCACTATAACTGCCCCGTCGTCGCCTATTACCCGGAGGTCATCGGTGCGAACGTCGGCGGGCTGAAAAATGTGGACTATTTCGGCGACTTCATCGGTCTGCACGACCGGAAGGAGTTCCCGCCCCACTTCCGCCGCATGATGGCGGCGCACGGCTATGATTTTTCACTGAGGCAGGTGAAGGACGCCGCCGCACTCGCTTACGCGGCTTATGACGGCTATCTTGCCGCCGTGCGCGCGAAGGGCGCGGAATATCTCGCCGCGGCGGAGCGGGAGGGCGCGCCCGTCATCGTCCTCGCGGGCAGGCCCTACCACATCGACCCGGAGATCTGCCACGGCATCGACCGGCTGCTCGGCGAGCTCGGCGCGGTCGTCGTCTCGGAGGACGCGGCGAGCGCCCTCGTGCCGGAAAAGCTGGACACGACGGTGCTGAACCAGTGGACTTACCACGCGCGGCTCTACGCCGCGGCGCGCTACGTTGCCGAAGCGCCGAAAAACGTCAATCTCGTCCAGCTCGTCTCCTTCGGCTGCGGTGTGGACGCCGTTACGACGGACGAGGTCCGCGCGCTCACGGAGCAGCACGGCAAGCCCTATACCCAGATCAAGATCGACGAGATTACGAATCTCGGCGCGGTGCGCATCCGCCTGCGCAGTCTGTTCGCCTTTGTCGGCGGGGAGGAGCGCAAATGACGCTGCCGCTGCTCTGCCTCGCCGCCGCGCTCGCCGGTTATCTGCTCGGCGGCGTGAACCCCGCCATCGTGCTCTCCCGCGCTGTTTATCACGAGGACATCCGCACGCGCGGGAGCGGCAACCCCGGCTTTACGAACTTCAAGCGCGTTTATCCCGGCGCGGCCGCGTGGCTCGTCCTCGCGCTCGACATCGCGAAAACGGCGCTGCCCGTCTGGGCGTTCTCCGCGCTCTTCCGCCGCCTGTTCTCGCTCGGACAGCTCGGCGCGGCGCTGACCGGCTTTTGCTGCATGCTGGGCCACGCCTACCCGGTCTGGTACCGCTTCCGGGGCGGCAAGAGCTTCATCGCCTGCTTTGCCACGGTTTGGTTCGTGGACTGGCGCGTCGGGCTCTGTTATCTCGGCATCGCCGCCGTGCTGCTCGCCGCAACGCGCATCATGTCCCTCGCCTCCGTCGCCGCCGCCGCGAGCTACCCGGTCTCGCTCGCACTCTTCGGCTTCGCGCCGTGGACCGTGGAGCTCCTCGCCGCAGCCTCCGCTGCGCTCGTCATTTACCGCCACCGCGCAAACCTCCGCCGCATCGCCGCCGGAACGGAGCCGCGCTTTACGCTGCGCAGCCGCGGAGCCCATTGACAGCTTGCGGGGGATATGTTATAATAGGGATGCCCTTGAGGGAGTAGTCGGCAGAGGAAACGGTTCCTCTGTGTCACAGCCAACATACACGGAAATTCCTCGGATTTCTGGCGTGAATGAAATGACCAGACTCATCGGCAGGCGCTTTGCCTGTCCCATGCGTCTGGTCTTTTTGCATCCCCGGATACTTCGCAAAGCGCCGGAAGCACGATCCGTCAAAAAAAGAAAGGAGAAAACCGAAAAATGGAAGAACAACAACGCACCCCCCGCCGCCGCGCACCGCGGAAGTGGCTCTGGCTCATCCCCGCCGTGCTGCTGCTCGCCGTGCTGCTGCTCGACTCGTTTTACACGCTGAAGGAAGACCAGTTCGCGGTCATCACCACCTTCGGCAAGCCGTCGACCGTCAGCGCCTCCGGCTTGCAGCTGAAGCTCCCCTTCATCCAGCGCGTAAAGAAGGTCAGCAAGAGCGTGCAGGGCTTCCCCCTCGGCTACCGCAGCGATAATTCCGAGGTCGAGTCGGAGTCGCTGATGATCACATATGACTATAAC
>CALJDB010000286.1 GCA_938023775.1 uncultured Clostridia bacterium | reverse complement strand
GGGGCTGGGAATCTGCGGCGGGGTGCGCTATAATATTTGCATCCTTTGATCGGAGGCGCCCTCTATGATTTCTGATTTTTCCCACGTCCTCTCCCCCATCCGGCTGGGAAACACATGGTTCCGCAACCGCATTTTCGCTGCGCCCGCCTCGCTGCCGGATTACAGCAACGAAGCCGGCATGACGGACCAGCAGAAGGCGTTTTACGCGCTGCGCGCCCGCGGCGGCGCGGCGTCCGTCGCGACCGGGGACGGCATCGTCCACTTTGAGACCGGCTTCACCCACCCCTACAAGCTGCGGCTCGACGACCCGGAGATCTATCCCGCGCTGGGAGATATGGCGCGCTCCGTGCGCCAGTTCGGCGCGGTGCCGACGCTGGAGCTGAGCCACGGCGGAAAGTTTGCGAACGTCGCGAATTTTATCGGCAACATGCAGACCGGACGCGCCTCTTACGGTCCCATCCACGAATTTGCCCCCGGCGGGGAGGAAATTTTCGAAATGCCCGCGGAGATGATCGTCCGCATCGCGGAGTCTTACGGTGCGGCGGCGCGGCGCGCGAAGGAGGCGGGCTTCGGCATGATCCTGGTCCACGCGGGCCACGGCTGGCTGCTCCAGCAGTTTATGAGTCCGCGCACGAACCGCCGCACGGACGAGTTCGGCGGCAGCTTTGAAAACCGGATGCGCTTCACCCAGCTCGTGCTGGACGAGGTGCGGCGCGCCGTCGGTCCCGGCTTCCCCATCGAGTTCCGGATGAGCGGCGCGGAGTTCACGGACGGCGGCTACGACCTCGATTACGGCATCCGCATCGCCAAGGCGGTTGAGGAGAAGGTCGACCTCATCCACGTCTCCGCCGGCGTTCACGATAATCCCCACACCTTTATCGTCACCCACCCGCCCATGTTCCGCGAGCATGGCTGCAATGTGTATCTCGCAGAGGCAATCCGCAAAGCCGTCCGTGTCCCCGTCGCGACGATCGGCGGGCTCACGGATCCGGAGATGCTCGAGGAGATCGTCGCGAGCGGCAAAGCCGACGTCGTGGAGCTCAGCCGCCAGCTGATGGCGGACCCCTATCTCCCGCGCAAAATGGCGGAGGGCAGAGTCGACGATATTACCCACTGCATCCGCTGCTTCCACTGCATGGACCAGCTGCGCCACCGCCGCACGATGCGCTGCGCGCTCAACCCCCATATCGGCAGAGAGGACGTCGGCGAAGCGCCCGCCGCGCCGCGGCGCAAGACCGTGCTCGTCGCCGGCGGCGGTCCCGCGGGCATGGAGGCTGCCCTCGCCGCGCACGCGCGCGGCCACCGCGTCACGCTCTTTGAAGCCGGGGACGCCCTCGGCGGTCAGACGCTCTGCGAGCGCTATGTGCCTTTCAAGTTCGACATGTACCGCTTCGGCGAGACCCTCGCGCGGCGCGTGCGCGAGGCGGGCATCGATGTGCGGCTCTCCACGCCGCTGACGCCGGAGCTCGCGCGCTCGATGCAGCCCGACGTCATCGTCGCGGCGCTCGGCGCGGAGCCGGTGCGCCCGCCCATCCCCGGCGCGGACGGGGCGAACATCCGCTTCTGCACGGACCTTAAAAACGCCGACCCCGGCATCGGCGCGCGCGTCGTCATCATCGGCGGCGGGCTCGTCGGCGTGGAGAGCGCGGTCCACTTCGCGCAGGAGGGCAAGAGCGTCACGCTGCTCGAAATGGCGGACGACATCGCGCGCGACGCCGCGTGGCCCCACCGTCTCGCGCTGACGGAGCAGCTCGAAACGCTCGGCGTTGCCGTGCATACCGGCTGCGCCGCGCAGGAGATCACCGCCGAGGGCGTCCGCGCCGGCGGAGAGCTTTTCCCGGCGGACACCGTGTTCCTCGCCGCCGGGCTCCACCCCCGCGCAGAGGCGGCAGAGGCGCTGCGCGTCTGCGCGCCGGAGTTTTACCGCATCGGCGACTGTCTGAAGCCGGACGTGCTCTTCGGCGCGACGAGCGGAGGATATTTCGCCGGGCGCGAAATCTGAGGAAAACACCGGGCAAACCGCCCGCTTTGCGGCGCATCTTCCCAACTGTTTTGGGGCTTTTCGCCGCCGCACACGAGTATAACGGCACCATCCAAAGACAAGAAAGTGAGAGAAAGCTATGGAAAACACACAGTATCCCCACCTGTTCACGCCGCTGCGGATCGGGAACGTAACGCTGAAAAACCGGATTGTGGCGTCGCCCTCGTCGCAGGGGGACGTGAACCATGACGGGACGCTCAATGAGCACAACATCGCCTATTACGCGCGCAAGGCGCGGGGCGGCGCGGCGCTCGTCACCGTCGGGGACGGCATCGTCCACCCGACGGGGCAGGACCACCCCTATCAGGTCTTCCTCTACACGGACGACTGCCTCCCCTCGCTGACGCGCTGCGCGGAGGAGATCCACAAATACGGCGCGCTCTGCTCCTATGAGCTCAGCCACGGCGGCATCGTCTGCGACCCGGCGTTCATCGGCGGGCAGCGACCCTACGGTCCGAGCGAGGTGCCCGTGACCATCGGCTTCCAGACGGACCACCCCGTGACCGTGACGACGCAGGAGATGACGCGGGAGTTTATGGAGGAGCTCGCGGACGCTTATGCCGCTGCCGCGGCGCGCTGCAAGTTAGCCGGCTTCGACATGGTGATGGTCCACGCCGCCCACGGCTGGCTGATCGGGCAGTTCTTCTCGCCCTACGTCAATCACCGCACGGACGAGTTCGGCGGGAGCATTGAAAACCGCTGCCGCTTCGCCATCATGGTGCTGAAAAAGATCCGCGCCGCGGTCGGCAAGGGCTTCCCGATCGACTTCCGCATCAACGGGCGCGACGGCATGGACGAGGGGCTTTCGCTGGAGGACTCTCTCGAAATCTGCAAGACGCTGGAGCCCTATGTGGACTCGTTCCACGTCTCCTCCTGCTTCCACTCCATCCCCTCGCATCAGGACATCATGCAGTCGCCGATCTTCGAGCCGCGGGGACACCTGCTCCACCTCGCGGCGGCGGTTAAGCGGGTCGTGCACGTCCCGGTGACGACCGTCGGCGGCTTCAGCGACCCGGCGATGATGGAGGACGCGATCGCCTCCGGCAAGGCGGACATCGTGGCGCTCGGACGCCAGATGCTCGCCGACCCGGATCTGCCGAAGAAGGCGCAGCGGGGCGCCGCCGCGCTCATTCGCCCCTGCCAGCGCTGCGCGAACTGCCAGTCCGGGCGCTTCACGCGCCAGACGGCGCGCTGCACCGCGAACCCGGAGATCGGGCGCGAGTATGAGCTGCAATTTATGCCGCCGAAGGCGCCGGAAAAGCGGAAAATCCTCATCGCGGGCGGCGGACCGGGCGGCATGCAGGCGGCGATCACCGCGGCGCGCCGCGGGCACGACGTGACGCTCTACGAAGCCTCTGACCGCCTCGGCGGAGCGCTCAATTTTGCGCAGTATGTGCCGTTCAAGTGCGATCTTTTCGGGCTTGTGAAGACGATGGAGCGCGAGCTTGCGGCGCTGCCGGTGAAGGTCGTGCTGAACACGGCGCTGACGCCGGAGGCGGCGCGCGCAGAGGCGCCGGACGAGCTCATCGTGGCGCTCGGCGCAGACCTGCTGCGTCCGCGCTTCCCCGGCAGCGAGGGCGAAAACGTCCTGATGGCGGAAGAAGCCGACCGCTGCCCGGAGCGCGTCGGCGCGCGCGTCGCCGTCATCGGCGGCGGACAGGTCGGCATCGAAACGGCGATTCATCAGGCCGAGCTCGGGAAGCAGGTCACGATCATCGAGGGGCTGGACACCGTGGGCCGCGACGCGAACTTCCGCTATAAGCGGACGTATCAGTACATGTTCGAGCGGCTCGGGATCGAAACGCTGACGGGCGCGCTCTGCACGGAGATCACGCCGGAGAGCGTCGTCTGCGAGCGGGGCGGCGAGCGCGTCTCCGTCCCGGCGGACACGGCGGTCATCGCCATCGGCATGCGCCCCCGCCGCGACGAGGCGGAGAGCTTCTTGGGCTGCGCGCCGGAGGTGCGCATTCTCGGAAACTGCGCCAAGGTGGGGCAGACCATGGACGCCATCCGCGCCGGGTTCGACGCGGGGATGTTTGTGGACTGAATAAGCAAAAAGGAGCGTCCGACGGTGGTCGGGCGCTCTTTTTTTGGGTTTTTCTCGCCCCAAGGGCGAGGGGATAAAAGCGGTTTCGCGCCGTGCGCGGCGCGAGGATTTAATATGTTTCGCGCCGAAGGCGCGACTTACTTTGCCCCTCGCGGGGAAAGTAAGCAAAGGCGCGGTTAAGGGAAAACCCTTTCGAATGGGTTTTCCCTTAACAATCCCTTTCCTGAACGACCAAGAGGGTCTTGCGACCCCCTTGGATTCCCCCTAAGGTCGGAGCTGATTCGGTTATAAGAATCAATGCGCCGAAGGCGCACCCTTTAAAGGCTCCCCTGTGCAAGGGGAGCTGGCGCGCGAAGCGCGACTGAGGGGTT
>CALJDB010000285.1 GCA_938023775.1 uncultured Clostridia bacterium | reverse complement strand
TATGGTAAAGGTTACATTGAAGGATGATGTTGTAAAGGAGTTCCAAAGCGGCACGACCGTAATGGATATAGCAAAGTCTATCGGCATGGGGCTTTACAAAGCCGCCTGCCTTGCAAAGATTGACGGCGAGACTTGCGACCTTCGCACTCCGGTAACAAAGGATTGTCATGTAGAAATACTTACCTTTGACGATGAGGACGGTAAAAAGGCATTTTGGCATACAACTTCGCATATACTCGCACAGGCTGTTAAACGTCTTTATCCGAGTGCCAAGCTTGCAATAGGACCGTCAATAGCAAACGGATTTTACTATGACTTTGACGTGGATTTTTCTTTCACTCCCGAAATTCTCGAAAAAATCGAGGCTGAAATGAAGAAAATCGTAAAGGAAAATATTCCGCTTGAGAAGTTCGATCTCTCCGCAGACGAGGCTTTAAAGCTTATGGAGGAAAAGGACGAGCCGTATAAGGTTGAGCTTATTAAAGAGCATGCCGGCAAAGGCGAGAAGATTTCATTTTATAAGCAGGCGGAGTTCACCGAGCTTTGCGCTGGGCCGCATATTCCCGACACAGGCCGAGTAAAAGCGTTTAAACTCACGTCCATAGCAGGCGCTTATTGGCGCGGCGATGAAAAAAATAAAATGCTTCAGCGTATATATGGTATATCTTTCACAAAGCAGTCCGAGCTTACGGAATATCTCGAAAGAATTGAAGAGGCTAAAAAGCGCGACCACAGAAAACTCGGTAAGGAGCTTGGGCTTTTTGCACTTCGCGATGAGGCTCCCGGAATGCCGTTCTTCCTTCCCAACGGCATGATTCTCCGCAACACCCTCATTGATTATTGGCACGAGGTTCACGAGAGGTGGGGTTATCTTGAGATATCCACTCCTCAGATAATGAAGCGTTCGCTTTGGGAGACTTCGGGTCACTGGGATCACTACAAGGATAATATGTATACAACCGTTATCGACGGTGAGGATTTCGCCATAAAGCCGATGAACTGCCCCGGTAGCATACTTGTTTATGAGCTTGAGCCTCATTCATACAAGGAATTGCCTCTTCGCTACGGTGAACTCGGCAGAGTACATCGCCACGAGCTTTCGGGCGCGCTTCACGGACTTTTCCGCGTACGTTGCTTCACTCAGGACGATGCTCATATACTCCTCGCTCCCGACCAGATACGCGATGAGGTTGTAAGAATATCACAGCTCTTTGACGAGGTTTATAATCTCTTTAAGCTGCCGTATACCATAGAGCTTTCAACCATGCCCGAGGACCATATGGGCGACGAGGCCGACTGGAAGTTTGCCGAGGATACGCTGCAGGCGGCCATCGAGGAGATGGGCAAGCCCTTCGTCATCAATGCGGGCGACGGCGCGTTCTACGGTCCGAAGCTGGACTTCCACATCGAGGACTGCCTCGGCCGCACCTGGCAGTGCGGCACCATCCAGCTCGACAGCCAGCTGCCTGAGCGCTTCGAGCTCGAATATGTCGGCGCCGACGGCGAGAAGCACCGCCCGGTCATGATCCACCGCGTCGTGTTCGGCTCCATCGAGCGCTTCATCGGCGTCATCACGGAGCACTTCGCCGGCGCATTCCCGACGTGGCTGAGCCCGGTGCAGGTAAAGGTCCTGCCGATCACAGACCGCTGCGCCGAATACGCCGAGTCCGTCCGCGCCGCACTGGACGCCGCCGGCATCCGTGCCGAGGCGGACCTCCGCAACGAAAAGATCGGCTACAAGATCCGCGAGGCGCAGCTCCAGAAGACGCCGTATATGCTCGTCGTGGGCGACAAGGAGGCGGAGAACGCCACCGTGTCCGTCCGCACCCGCGCCGGCGAGGACCGCGGCGCGATGCCGCTCGTGGACTTTATGACGGACATTACCGAGGAAATCCGCACCCGCGCACGCTGAACAGAAAAAAACGCACCCGGACCGCCGTTGATGCAACTATGCGGCGATCCGGGTGTATGATGCTTTGAAAATCCTGATGGATCGAGGTAACAAAATGACAAAAAAGCGTATGCTTTCCCTGCTGCTGGCGGTGCTGCTGCTCTGCGCCGCCGGCTGCACGAGCCGCGGGGAGACGGCAGAGACCGAGCCCCCCGCCCCGACGGAGACGCCGGAGCCCACCGCCGCGCCGACGCCGACCCCGGAGCCCACGCCGGAGCCGACGGAGACGCCGGAGCCCACGCCGGCGCCGGAACCGGCTTACCGCCATCCGCTGAACGGCAGCGCGATGGACGCCCCGCTCACGGACCGCCCCTTCGCCGTAATGATCAACAACCGCAGCGTCGCCCTGCCCCACTGCGGCGTCGGTCAGGCGGACATCCTCTACGAGGTCCTCGTCGAGGGCTCCGTGACGCGCATGATGGCGCTCTTCTCGGACATCCAGTCCGTGGAAAAGCTCGGCTCCATCCGGTCCATCCGTCCCTACTATCTGGACATCGGCATCTCTTACGGCGCGGTCCTCTGCCACGCCGGCGGCAGCGAGGCGGCGTACAGCCGCATCCGCAACGAGGGACTCCAGAACATTGACGGCGTCCGCGGTGCCTATAGCTTCGCGGTGTTCTACCGCGACCCGAACCGCATGACGGGCGGCATCGAGCACTCGCTCTTCACCACGGGCGAGAACCTCTACAAGTGCGCGCAGGAGAAGAACTACCCGCTCACGGCGGAGGACTACGATGCCGGGCTGCACTTTGCCCGCGAGGCGACGCCGGAAGACGGCGAGCGCGCCGACTCCATCAAGATCGACTTCACGATCTACAAGTCCACGGAGCTGACCTACGACGCGGACGCGGCGCGCTACACCATGCGCCAGTATGATCAGGACTACATAGACGGCAACACCGGTGAGAAGGTGGAGTTTTCCAACGTGCTCGCCCTCTCGGTGAAGATTGCCGTGCTGGACGGCGAGGGCCGCATCAGCGTGGACACCACCGCCGGCGGCGAGGGCTGGTTCGCCTGCGGCGGCAAGTGGGTCCCCATCACGTGGGCACGCGACGCCGGCGATACCTTCCGCTACTACAACGTCGACGGCAGCGAGCTCACCCTCGCCGAGGGCGAGAGCTATATCGCGCTCGTTCCCACGACGGGGAGCGTTACG
>CALJDB010000284.1 GCA_938023775.1 uncultured Clostridia bacterium | reverse complement strand
ATGATGATGCGGTCGCCCGCGTCGATATCCACCTGCTTGTGCTCGGAGAACGCCATGCGGTGCAGCGCGCTCATCTCCTCGCCCTGACTGCCGGTCGTGATGATGACCATCTTGTTGCGCGGGACGGTCTTGAGCTTATCCATCTCCACGAGCACGCCGTCCGGGACCTTCATGTAGCCGAGCTCGCGCGAGACCTTCATGATGTTCTCCATGCTGCGGCCCGTGATGCCGACCTTGCGCTTATAGCGCGCGGCGGAGTTGATGATCTGCTGGATGCGGTCGACGTTGGAGGCGAAGGTCGTCACGATGATGCGCTTGTCGCAGTCCTTGAAAAGCTCGTCGAACCTTGCGCCGACCTTGCGCTCGCTCTCGCTGTGGCCCGGCTTTTCCACGTTTGTGGAGTCCGGCAGCAGGGCGAGCACGCCCTCGTTGCCGAGCGCGCCGAGGCGCGCGATGTCCGCCATGCCGCCGGAGACAGGCGTGACGTCGAACTTGAAGTCGCCGGTGTGGACGATGGTGCCGATCGGGGTCTTGATTGCGAAGGACACCGCGTCGGCGATGGAGTGGTTGATGTGGATGAATTCCACGGAGAAGCAGCCCGCCTTGATGGTCGTGCCCGCCTCAACGGTCGTGATCTTCGCCTGCTTGAGCAGGCGGTGCTCCTCGAGCTTGATCTTCACGAGCGCGGCGGTGAGGCGCGTTGCATAGATCGGCGGGTTGATCTTGCGGAGGACGTAAGGCATCGCGCCGATATGGTCCTCGTGGCCGTGGGTGAGGAAAATGCCGCGGATGCGGCTCGCGTTTTCCTCCAGATAGGTGATGTCGGGGATTACGGAGTCGATTCCGTACATCTCCTCGTCCGGAAAGCCCATGCCGCAGTCGACGACGATGATGTCCTTTCCGTACTCATAAACGGTGAGGTTCTTGCCGATCTCACCGAGTCCCCCAAGGGGGATGATCTTCAGCTTGTTCTGCTTTGCAGCCATAAAATCTCCTTTGAAACCAGATAATTTTTCGCGTTTTTACGGCATAGCACGGCATGGACTCGGCGCGCGGCTTTATCCCGGGAGCCCCGTTCGCCCCCGTCTTATTCCCCGCAGCCCAGCCCAATGCTCTACCGCTGATATTCTCTTTGATCTATATCCAGCGCGGTGTCTCCCCGCGCATGACGCCGTTATAAAAAAGGTTTAACCCTTTATCCGGTGAATTATACCATAGCCGGAAGAAATTGTCAAATGCGCCGGCACCCGGCGGGCGGAGGGCTCTTGTAGGATCACA
>CALJDB010000283.1 GCA_938023775.1 uncultured Clostridia bacterium | reverse complement strand
CTGAATTTCCAGACAGGGCTGCGCGACGCCGGGGGTGTAGGCGAGGGACAGGTCGTCCTTCGTCTTGACCGGCACGCGGGTCACCATTTCGATCTTGCCCTTCCACTCCCCGTGCAGGCGGAGCGATTCTTTTGCGTAATCCATAGCGTTCTCCTTTTTATTGGCAGGCTTTCAAACCATCCGCTCGGGGCGGACGATGCGGTCAAATTCCTCCGGCGGCAGAAGCTCCAGCGCGGCGCAGGCCTCGCGCAGCGTCAGGTTTTCCGCGTATGCCTTCTTTGCGATCCTCGCGGCGTTTTCATAGCCGATGTGCGGGTTGAGCGCCGTGACGAGCATCAGCGAGCGGCGCACGTTCTCGTCCATCCTCTCCCGATTTGCGCGGATGCCGGACGCGCAGTTTTTGTCAAACGAAGCGATGGCCTCGCTCAGCAGACGGACGGACTGCAGAAAGTTATAGGCGCACACGGGCATAAAGACGTTCAGCTCAAAGTTCCCCTGCGACGCCGCTATGCCGACGGCAGCGTCGTTGCCCATGACCTGCACCGCCACCATCGTCACCGCCTCGCACTGCGTGGGGTTGACCTTGCCGGGCATGATGGATGAGCCGGGCTCGTTGGCTGGAATGGTGATCTCCCCCAGCCCCGTGCGCGGACCCGAGGCGAGCCAGCGCACATCGTTCGCGATCTTCATCATGTCGCACGCGAGCGCCTTGACCGCGCCGTGCGCGAACACCAGCTCATCCTTCGACGTGAGCGCGTGGAACTTGTTGGACGCGGTGACAAAGGGCTTTCCGCTCAGCTCCGCGATGGCTGCGGCGACCGCCCGGTCAAAGCCGTCGGGGGCGTTGAGTCCCGTGCCGACCGCCGTGCCGCCGAGCGCCAGCTCCCGCAGGGGAGGCAGCGCGGCGGTGAGCAGCTCACGGTCCCGTGCGAGGCTCGTCCGCCAGCCGGAGATCTCCTGCGCGAAGGTGATGGGCGTCGCGTCCTGCAAATGCGTCCGCCCGGATTTCAGCACGTCGGCATTCTCCGCCTCCAGACGCAGGAGGGTCTGCTCCAACGCGGAAACAGCGGGGAGAAGGCGGTCCTCCACCGCAAGGCAGGCGGCAATATGCATCGCCGTGGGAAAGGTGTCGTTCGAGGACTGCGACATATTGACGTCGTCGTTCGGGTGCAGGAGCTTTTTCCCCGCCAGCTCGTTGCCGCGGTTGGCGATGACCTCGTTGACGTTCATGTTCGACTGCGTGCCCGAGCCCGTCTGCCACACAACGAGCGGGAAATGTCCGTCCAGCTCACCGGCGAGGATCTCGTCGCAGACGCGGCCGATCAGGGCGCATTTTTCCGCGCTCATCCGCTCGGGCAGCAGCTCGCGGTTGGCGATGGCCGCCGCCTTTTTCAGAACGGCAAACGCCCGGATGATCTCCGCGGGCATCGTTTCGATCCCGACGCCGATGGGGAAATTCTCATGTGAGCGCTGCGTCTGCGCGCCCCAGTAGCGGTCCGCCGGGACGCGGACCTCTCCCATCGAGTCCCGCTCTATCCTGTATTCCATACGTTTCCTCGCTTCCGTTTGATCTGTTATCTCCATAGTACACGCCGCGGCACGGATGTCAACAGGAGATTTTACGCCCGGGCGGCAGGCAGGCGAAAAAACGCGGGCGCTGCCCGGAATCTGCACGCCGCTGTTTTTTGCAACAAAAGGGACCGTTCTCTTCCGCAGAGAACGGTCCATTCAGTCTATTTGGGGCAGCGGGGCCTGACCGCGGGGCTTTTCCGTCCCATCCGCCCTCCGCCGGAAACGGGCCGGGCGATCACCCGTGATAGTCGCCGGTCGCGGAATCGACCGTGACAAAGGGAACGATCTCGCCGTCGATCTCTACATAGACCTGATAAACACCGTCGCCCAGATCCTCATAGTGATGCGGCGTGACACCGTAATTTTCCAGCAGACTCTTTTCAAACCCGGCTACGTCCCACGCGGCGTCATCGCCGCTGTCGGCATCCCGCAGCCCCGCCGAGCGCATGATGGCTTCCACGGGCTCGACCGGCTCGCTGCCCCAGGTGATCTCCACCTCCGCGCACCCGGCGTCGTCCAGCAGCTCCCGCGCTTCATCGGTCAGCAGCTTTTGATAGGCATCGTCCACCAGCTCCAGCTTTTGCAGGCACTCGGTCCGATCATCGTTCTTTGCGGTCAGCCATGCGGAGGCGGCGCCGCTGATCTCGTCCGTGTCAAGGCCCGTATTCACGCCCCAGTCCAGCAGCTTGACCGCAGCCTGCACAGCCAGCAGCGAGGAACCTGCCGTTCCGACCGTAACGTCCGCGTCGATCTCGTCCAGAATGGGGAGCGTCAGCGCCTGCGGCGCATCGGCCGGCGCGCCGGAGCCGTCGGACTCCGCCGGGGCGTCCGTTTCAGAAGGGACGCCGCTGTTTGGCTCTGCCGGTGCGGCGCAGCCCGCCATACATACGGCGAGCAGCAGTATGGCCGCGAGCAGCCGTGTTGCCATGATTTTCTTGTGGTTTTTCATCGCATAAATCCTCCGGATCATTTCTGTTTTTCGTTCGTCCCTTTTCCCTGTGTTACCGCAACAAACCAAATGCACCCTACCCTGCTCCTCCGGCTCTCAGGCTGTCGATCGTTTCCTGCAAGCGCTGCAAAAACCGCCCGGCGTGCGCGCCGTCCATCTGCGTGTGATGAAACTGGAACGAGAGCTTCAGCATCGTTTTGAAAAGGCCCTTGCGGTACTTGCCCCAAATGAGAAAGGGGTTGTTGAAAATGCCGCTGTTCATGCCCACGGCCCCGTCGAGCTCCGTATCCACGATGGCCGAGGTGCCGATGACCATGCAGTCCGTTAAGTCGTGGTTTTCGCAGTGCTCCGCCGCCGCCCGGGTCGTCGCCCTCGGGTCAACGGCGGTCGGCTTCATTCGGCACGCTCCAGG
>CALJDB010000282.1 GCA_938023775.1 uncultured Clostridia bacterium | reverse complement strand
GAGACGATAGCAAGATTGAAGAGGTAAACCAGCAGAACATAGCTGATCTGACCCGTGATGAGCTTGGCGATGATGCCGGCGAGATAGCCCGTGATGATGAGCAGGATGAACTGCAAGCTCATGCTCTTCGCCGTCTTTGCGCGGATGTTGCGGATGACGGAGATGGGCCACGATGCGCCGAAGCACACCAGCATTGACGTTTCCAAGACCTCTGCGACTTCCATAAGAAATGAATCCCCCTGTAATTTCTGATTGCTATGCTATTATAGCCTTGACAACTCATATAGTCCAATATATAATTTAAGCTATGAACATAACCTTTGCGTTATCAAAACTGACAGAGAGAAGGTTTCCGCGATGGAATTGACGCAGCTCCGTTATTTTCTGGAGGTCGCCTCCACCCAGCACATGACTGCGAGTGCCGAGAAGCTCCACATCGCCCAGCCGGCGCTCAGCCAGGCCATCCACCGGCTGGAGGCGAGCCTCGGCGTCCCGCTGTTTTCGCGGCGCGGACGTAACATCGTCCTTACCGAATACGGCAAGTATCTCCGCAGCCACGCCGAGCCGATTGTCGAGGCGCTCGACATGCTGCCGGAAAAGCTCCAGACCATGGCGCATTTGCAGGACGAGACGATCCACGTCAACGTCCTCGCCGCCTCCCTGCTCGTCACGAACGCGATCATCGAGTATAAGCGCAGCCACAGCGCGCTGAACTTCCAGCTGCTGCAAAACTCCCAGAGCGACGTTTACGACGTCGAGATCTCGACGAAAATGTTCTGCCCGGCGGACGCGCTGCAAAGCCCGATGCAGTTCGTCTGCACGGAGAAGATCTTCCTCGCAGTGCCCGCGCAGGCAGGGCGCTATCAGTACAGCGACTCCATCACGCTCCGCGAGGTCGAAAACGAGGGCTTCATTTCCCTCATGGGCTACCGCCAGCTCGGGCATATTTTCCAGCTGCTCTGCCAGCGCGTCGGCTTTCAGCCGCGCATCGTCTTCGAGAGCGACAGCCCCGCCGCGGTGCAGAATATGATCGGCGCGAACCTCGGCATCGGCTTCTGGCCGGAGTTTTCGTGGGGCCGCCCGGACCCGGAGAAGGTCCGCCTGCTGGAGCTGCGCGACCCGCCGTGCAGCCGCGAGCTCATCATGATGTGCAACCGCAACAAGACGGACAACTCCGTCGTGGAGGACTTTTTCCGCTTCCTGACGGACTACTGCCAGCGCCAGAAATCCGCCGCCGCGCGCGCCGGAGGCGTCGCTTGAGCGCCGGGAAGCCCGCGCTGCTCGTCTCCGCCTGCCTGCTCGGACTGCGTTGCCGCTATGACGGCGCGTCCCGCCCGCTCCCGGCGGAAACGCTCGCGGCGCTGAGGGCGCGCTGGGCGCTCGTGCCCGTCTGCCCGGAGCAGCTCGGCGGGCTCGCCACGCCGCGCGAGAGCGCGGAGCGCCGGGACGGGGGCGTATTCACCGCGTCGGGCGCGGACGTCACGGCGCAGTACCGCCGCGGCGCGGAGCAGGCGACGGAGCTCGCCCGCTTCTTCGACTGCCGCGCCGCGCTCCTGAAAGCCCGCAGCCCCTCCTGCGGCGTCGGCGCCATCTATGACGGCAGCTTCACCCGCCGCCTGACCCCAGCCGACGGCACCGCCGCCGAAGCCCTCCGCCGGGAGGGAGTGCAGCTTTGGACCGAGGAGGACGTGGCGGAGCTGGTGTGAAAAAGAACGCCCCGTGCGGGGCGTTCTTTTTTGCACAAAACGCGCACGCGGGAATTGGCGAAAACGCGAATTTGACAAGCAGCTGTGGTTTCTGCTATGATGAAAAAGAAGAGACGACACATCGAAACCTCGTGAAAGGAGCTTGTGCTGTGCAGAAGAAGAACCTCACCCGTTACCTCGTCTGGGCTGTTCTCCTCGCGGCGGCGCTTTGGCTGTTTCTGGTCGGCTGTGGGCGGCAGGAGACGCAGGCGCTCGCACTTCCGTCGGCATCCTCTCTTGCGAAATGCGAGCTGACGATCCACAACGTGACCTGCCCGGAGCTTGGACAGGCGCGGACCTGCGCGGACGATGCCGTCCGGATGCGGGCGGCGGAGCTCTGCGCGGCTGCGGAACCTTTTCGACCGATCATCTCGACCGACCTGATCCTCGGCTGCGGCAGCAGCAGTGACCCAAGCCTGACGTTCCGGGACGGCGAAACTCGCTATGTTTTTACGCTCTTCGACGCCGAAGCGCAGCTCGATCTAAACAGCGTCCACCGCGACGAGCCGGTCCTTGCCGTCTCCGCCGCCGGGGACAACTGGTACTGTATCCTTACCCCCGCCGAATACGCCGAGCTCTATGAGCTTGCCCAGACTTACACCGGCGGCGAGCTCTGCCGGGATTGAAAAAGAACGTCCCGTGGAGCTTCTGCTATGATGAAAAAGAAGAGACGACACATCGAAACCTCGTGAAAGGAGTTTGCGCTGTGCAGAAGAAGAAACTCATCCGTTATCTTGTCTGGGCTGTGCTCCTTGCGGCGGCGCTGTGGCTGTTTTTGCCGCGGCGGATCGCCGGGGACCCGGCGCGGTGTGAATCAGTTTCTCTGCTCTTCCGCGCGGAGGGCGAGGAGACGCTGCGCTTTTATTCCCCCTCCCCGGACGGGCAGGAGGTGGACACCGCGGCGCTGCTCGCGCTGCTGCACGAATACCGCGCCGCGCGGATGCTCTTTCCCGACACGCTCATAGACGGCGTGCCGTCCGGCGAGATCAAGCTTGCCATCACCTTTTTCGAGGGCGGCAAGGAAAAAACGCTCTACCTCGGCGAATTCAACCGCCTCGACGCCGAATCCGGCACGCACTACACCGTTTTGCAAGCCCCCGAACTCCTCGACCGAGCCCTCGTCCTGCTGGGGCTGACGGGGAAGTGAGCGGCAGATAGTGGATAGTAGAAAAGACCGCCCCGTGTGG
>CALJDB010000281.1 GCA_938023775.1 uncultured Clostridia bacterium | reverse complement strand
TCGTGTCCCAGTAAATCTCGAAGGGGCAATAAATAATGCGCTTCACCGCGAAACGGAACTCCCGGCTCAGCAGGGTCTCGCGCGGGAGGGCATACATATCCTCAATCCCGCGCCGGAAGCGGGCAACGTCCAGCACGGAAACAGCGTTCGTGATCTCCGTCATGAGCTTTTCCAGCCGCAGGCTCTCCGGACCCTTCAGCGGACCGCAGTGGTCCTGCCAGCGGATGATCCGGTTGATGCCGAGGTCCATGCGGGACCACTCCGCGTCGCGCACCTGCTCCTTCAGCTTCCAGACTTCGCAGGGGTCGCCGACCTCTCCGCTAACGCAGAGCGTGATGCCGAGCGGACCCGACACGCCGCTCCGGGCACGCAGAACCTCGAAAAGCGCGCCCAGCCTGGCGTCGAAGACCGAGGGGTCCACCGGCTTATAATTCAGGACCGCCATGATCCCGTCCGTCGGCAAAATGGGCGCTGTAAACGGCGTTAATCTGCTCGCGTGAGATCGGTTCTCTGCGCAGCAGGTCCATGCCGCGGTCGCTGAGATAAAAGCGCCGTGCCGCGCTCTCCACGGAGCGAACGCCGGGCTGGACCGAAAACTTTTGCAGCGCGGCGGAGAGGCTCTCCGCGCTCGGGGGCAGCAGAAGATAATCGGCGGCGCCGCACTTCATCGCGCGGTAGAGCGCGTCAAAATCCCGCCGCCCGCAGACGATGAACTGCGTCGTGAAGTTCCCGGCGCTGCCGACGCGCTCGATCACGTCGAAGCAGGAAGCCCCCTCCAGCTCCGTCTCCGTGATCACGAGCTCGGGCAGGAGCAGATTGATCTCGGCTGCCCAGTCGCGCCCCGGCGCGAGCGTGCCGACGGAAAAGCTCGGCGGAACGAGCCGGTCCAGCATCGGCCGCAGCTGCTCGCAGAACGCAGCGGAGCCCATCAGAAGGATCGATTTTTTCATGCGGTCGCCTCCGTTTTCTTTCTCGGACGCGCCCATTATACCCTGCCGCGGCGCCAGCGTCAACCGTTCTCCTTCCCCTCACTCCCGCTTCACAAGCTCGCGGCGGAGCCGCAGAAGGATTCGCTTTTCCAGGCGGGAGATGTAGCTCTGGGAGATGCCGAGGCGGTCGGCTACCTGCTTCTGGGTGGCTTCGGCTCTGCCGCCGAGTCCGAAGCGGAGGGTGATGATATCGCGCTCGCGCTCGCTCAGGCTATCCACGGCAGCATAAAGCGCGGCGCGCTCGGCGTCCTCCTCCAGCGGGCGGCTCACCTCGTCGCCATCCGTGCCGAGCACGTCGGAGAGCAGCAGCTCGTTGCCGTCCCAGTCGGTATTGAGCGGCTCGTCGATGGAGACCTCGCTGCGCCGGCTGCCGACCTTGCGCAGGTGCATCAGGATCTCGTTTTCGATGCAGCGGCTCGCGTAAGTCGCGAGCTTGATGTTTCTGTCCGCGCGGAAGGTGTTGATCGCCTTGATGAGCCCGATGGTGCCGATGCTGACGAGGTCCTCCAGACCGACGCCGGTGTTCTCGAAGCGGCGCGCGATATAGACCACGAGGCGCAGATTATGCTCGATGAGCGCCTGCCGCGCCCACTCCGCGCCTGCGGCGAGCCCCTCCAGCGCATCGCGCTCCGCCTCGCCCTCCAGCGGCGCCGGCAGCGTGTCCGGTCCCCCGACATAATGCACCGCCTCTGGCAAAGCAAGCCCCAGCCGGTTCAGAATGCGGAGAAGAAGCAGTTTGAGTTTGGACATGAACATGAAATAAAACCTCCTTTTTAAAGGCTCCCGAAGTGCAAGGGGAGCTGGCGCGCAGCGCCTGAGGGGTTGTAAGCTTACGCAAACGCCAAGCTTGGATTTTTCGGCAGCTTACAACCCTCCAGTCAGCGCTGCGCGCTGACAGCCTCCCTTGCACAGGGAGGCCTTTAAATTGTGCGCCTTCGGCGCTCTGAATTTTATACGATCGCGCTGTACTCCCCGTCCGGGCACAAAACGCGCGGCGAGACGGCGGCGAGCAGGTCGCGGCGGCGGTGACCGTCCACATAAACGGCGTCGGGGCGGAAGCAGAGCAGCAGGGCGCGCTCGGCGGTGACGCCGGCGCAGGGGATGAGCCGGAAGCGTCCGGGACAGAGCGCGTTCGCCGCCTCGAGCGCCGCGGAGACGTCCTGCGCGCCAAGCTCCGCGCCGGGCAGCAGCGGACGCAGCGCCTCGCTTTCCGCGATGATAACGCCGCAGCCGGTGAGCGGGTCGGTCAGCTCGTTGCCCGTGTCGCGCAGGGCGCGGAGTGTGATGAGCCGCCCGCCAAGCTCCAGCTCCACGGTGCAGAGCGTGCGTTCGCTCCGCCGCCCCACGCTGCGGAATGCGAGCGCGATGACCGCATAGCTCAGCGCGAAGGACAGCACGAGCACGCGCAGGGAGACCGGCAGCAGCAGCCCCGTCTCCCGCGGGAAGCCCGCGAGCCCCATCGCGGCATAGACCGCGCCGGCAAAGGCGGCGGCAGCGCCGTAAAACGCGAGCACTGCGCGCAGGAGCCGCGTCTTCACGCCGAAGGCGATGACCACGGCGGCAGCTCCGGCGGCGAGCTTTGCGAGCGGGTGGGCGAGCGCGCCGCCCAGTGCGGCGCAGCCAAGGGCGTAAGCCCCGCCCCAGAACGCGCCGAGCGCCATCCGCCCCCGGCGCAGCGGCAGCGCACAGAGCTTACCCGCGGAGAGCAGCAGCAGATAGTCGATGACCGCGTTGAGTAAAACGAGCGAGTCGGCATAGATCACTTCCATAGCCCCGATTTTAAGCCCGCCCGGCGGAAAAGTCCGTCGCTTTTGTGACGGAAATGAAAATTTTGCCCGGCGCGTATTGTAAAAAAAATCCCGGCATGGTACAATACAATGAATTTAACCCCAAGAACCGGAACAGGAGAGAGTATTATATATGGATGCAAAACCCGTTTACCGCCGCGTTCTGTTGAAGATCAGCGGCGAGGCGCTCGCCGGTGCGAAGAAAACCGGACTCGACTTTGACATCATCCGCTCCGTCTGCACCGCGGTGAAGCAGTGCGTGGACATGGGCGTGGAGGTCGGCATCGTTGTCGGCGGCGGGAACTTCTGGCGCGGCGTCAAGGACGGCGGCGGCAAGATGGAGCGCAGCCGCGCGGACCACATGGGCATGATGGCGACGGTCATGAACGCCCTCGCGGTCAGCGACGTGTTCGAACAGATGGGCGTTCCCGTCCGCGTGCAGACCGCCATCACCATGAGCCAGATCGCGGAGCCCTATATCCAGCTCAAGGCGGATAAGCACCTCAAAAAAGGCCGCGTCGTCATCTTCGGCTGCGGCACCGGCTGCCCCTATTTCTCGACGGACACAGCCGCCGTGCTCCGCGCCGCGGAGATCAAGGCGGACGCCATTCTGCTCGCGAAAAACATCGACGGCGTTTACTCCGCGGACCCGCGGACAGACCCCGCCGCGGTGAAGTATGACCACATCAGCTATGACGACGTGCTCGCCCAGCATCTCGCGGTCATGGACTCCACGGCGACGAGCCTCAGCATGGATAACCACATCCCCGTAATCGTCTTCGCCCTCGCCGACCCGGAGAACATCGTCCGCGCCGTCTGCGGTTTCATCCTCAGATTTCTTTGCCCGGCGAAGTGCGGACACCAGCCCACTGCGGATGATTTTAATGGGGTGCTGGAATGCCTTGCTGATGTTTTTCGCATTTCGGACCATGTTGTTGGCGAAAATTTCTGCCCGTTTCTTGGTAAAATCCATCGCCCCGGTCACGCCAGTCCGAAAAGACTTCGCAATGCTCTGGCCGGCATCAAGGCCATCGGCCATCGCACCCTTGAATGCGGGA
>CALJDB010000280.1 GCA_938023775.1 uncultured Clostridia bacterium | reverse complement strand
GATGCAGTGGACCGCCGTGTAGGGCAGACGGCACTTCTTCAGGATCTTGGGGTTGCCCTTCGCGGTGTGCTCCATCGCGACGATGACGTTCTTCGCGCCGACCAGCAGGTCCATCGCGCCGCCCATGCCGGGCATCTTCTTGCCGGGGATGATCCAGTTGGCGAGGGAGCCTTCCTCATCGACCTCAAGACCGCCAAGGATGGTAGCGTCCACATGGCCGCCGCGGATCAGACCGAAGGAGGTGGCGGAATCGATAAAGCAGCCGGTCTAGCTGACGGCGGAGGGAGAGCCGCCGGCATCCACAACGTGGATGGGGTCACGGTTCTCGTCGGTCACATGACCGGTGCCGATGATGCCGTTCTCGCTCTGCAGGGTGACATGGATACCCTCCGGCAGATAGTTGGGGACCAGCGTCGGCAGACCGATGCCGAGGTTGACGACGTCGCCGTCCTTCAGCTCTTTTGCAACGCGCTTGGCGATGAATCCTTTGATCTCAGACTTTTCCATTAGTATTTTCCTCCCTCGACAACATAGTCCACGAACACGCCGGAGGTGCGAACATCCTCGGGAGTGATGTGATCGACGATCTCCTCCGCCTCGGCGATAACGGTGTCGGCGGCGGTCGCCATCACGATGTTGAAGTTGCTGGTGTCGCCCTTGTACCAAATGTTGCCCGCCTTGTCGATCTTGGTGCCGCCGATGACGGCGAAGTCGGCATGGACGGGAGCCATCAGCAGATAGTCACGACCGTTGATGGTCTGCTTGCCAAGGCAGAGGGGGTTCTCCTCCACGATGGTGCCGACGCCAGTCGGGGTCAGGACGCCGCCGAGACCGGCGCCGTCGGCGCGGATCATCTCGGCGAGGGAGCCCTGCGGGACCAGGACGACCTCGAGGGTGCCGTCCACCATGTTCTGGGTGGCGACTTCGGGGTTCAGACCGACGTGGGTGGCGATGATCTTCTTGATCTGATGATTGTGGACCAGCTTGGCGACGCCATAGTAGTCCTCGCCCATCGGACCGCCGGGCATGGAGGCGTCGTTGGCGATCATGGTCAGATCCTTCACGCCGCTCTTGCTCAGAGCGTCGATGAACTTGTGCGCGTTGCCGCAGCCCATGAAGCCGCCGAACATGACGGTGGCGCCATCGGGGATGAGCTTCACGGCCTCTTCGATGGATACAAACTTAGGCATTTTTCAATTTCCTCCTACATTTGCGCTCACCCGGCGGCAGACGATCTCTCGCGCCGCCGGGCGGTGTTTATTTGTTATTTCAGCACTTTTCCCAGACCGTGGCAACGCCCATGCCGCCGCCGATGCAGAGGGTGGCGAGACCATGCTTGGCGTCCTCGCGCTTCGCCATCTCGTGGATGAGGGTGACGATGATGCGCGCGCCGGAAGCGCCGACCGGGTGACCGATGGAGATCGCGCCGCCGTTGACGTTGACCTTCTCCATATCAAACTTCAGCTCGCGTGCGACCGCGATGGACTGCGCCGCGAACGCCTCGTTTGCCTCGACGAGGTCGAGATCCGCAACAGTCATGCCCGCCTTGCGCAGCGCGTCGCGGGTAGCGACGACGGGACCGACGCCCATGATCTTCGGGTCAACGCCGCCCTGACCCCAGCTGACGAGCTTCGCCATCGGCTTCAGGCCGTACTTCTTGACAGCTTCGCCGGAGGCGAGAACGATGGCGGCAGCGCCGTCGTTGATGCCGGAAGCGTTGCCGGCGGTGACGCGCGGGGTGTGCTTACGGGTGTCGTCCTCATGGATGGCGTTCAGCTCGAAGGTGTGGATGACCTCGTCCTCGACGCCCTCAGGACCGCAGGGGAATGCGCCCTTCAGCTTCGCCATGCCCTCGGCGGTGGAGCCGGCGCGCGGGAACTCGTCGACCTTGAACTCAACCATTTCCTTCTTCTTCTTGACCAGAACGGGGACGATCTCATCCTCAAATTTGCCTGCCTTCTGAGCAGCCTCGGTCTTGAGCTGGGAGTTCAGA
>CALJDB010000279.1 GCA_938023775.1 uncultured Clostridia bacterium | reverse complement strand
GGTCAGTCCTTTGTCTGCCTGCAGAGCAACAAGGACCAGTTCACCTCTCTTGAGGACACCAACAAGGCTGATTACACCATCGGCGCGCAGGTCGGCTCCATTCAGGCCGGTCTCGCCAAGGAAAACTCCCCCGACGCGGACATCATCGAGCTCGCCAAGGTCACGGACATCATCGCCGAGCTGATCGGCGGCAAGCTGGACGGCGCATACATTGAAACGGCAGTTGCCCTGAGCTATGCGCAGAACTATCCCGAACTGTGCGTCCTGCTGGACGTGCCATATGACTCCGAAGGCTCGGCCATCGGCGTCGTCAAGGGCAACGAGGCCCTGCTTGAGGCTGTCAACGAGGCCATCGCCGCCGCGCTTGCCGACGGCAGCATGGACAAGTTCGTCGCCTAGGCGAATGAGCTTGCCGGCGGCAACGTCTATGAGGGCCTGCTTGACAACTACGAGGGCTGAGACTTACAATAAATAATCAGTACAATACTGTGAACCCATCCGCTGAGATCCTCCCACCAAACGGGAGGATTTCGGCGTGCCGGCGGCAAGGCGCCGCACGATCCAAACCAACTGTAAAGGAGCATGCCCATGCTTTCCGCTGCGAAATTTGAAAAAACCTTTCAGTACATGACCCTGTTCTGGCAGGGCGTTGTATGTACGGTGTCGCTGTCGGCGCTGACGGTGCTGTTCGGCTTCATTCTGGCGCTGCTGCTCGCCGTGGCGCGTCTGAGCAAGCTGAACGTTTTCCGCTGCCTCTCCACGGAGGCGCAGCGCGATCTCGCGGGACGCGGCGGATTTCTTTACGCCCTCGCGCGCTTCAACCCCGTGAGCTTCCTCGCGAACGTCTACGTCGAGGTCTTCCGTGCAACGCCGATGCTCGTACAGCTTTTCATCATCTACTACGTCGTCTTCAACGGCGTGGACCTCCCGAAATTCAAGATCTTCGGCTTCATCCGCTTTGACCGCTTCCTCCCCGGCGTCGTCGCGCTGGCGCTGAACTCCGGGGCTTACCTCTCCGAGATCATTCGCTCCGGCATCCAGAGCATCGACGGCGGTCAGACGGAGGCGGCGCGCAGCCTCGGCATGACGCAGATGCAGAATATGCGCTTCATCGTTCTGCCGCAGGCGATCAAGAACATCCTGCCCGCCATCGCGAACGAGTTCGTGACGATCATCAAGGAGTCCTCCATCTGCTACACCATCGGCGTGCAGGAGATCATGTACGCGGTGTCCAGCGTCAAGGGCGCGACCTATTCCATTGCCGAGCCGCTCCTCGTCGCCACGGCGGTCTACTTCTGCCTGACTTTCCCGACGAGCAAGATCATCGCCCACTTTGAGAAGAAAATGAGCGTCGGCGACAAGCGCAGCGGCGCGGAGCGCCAGCGCAAGCGCAAGCTCGGCTTCGCCGGTACCGGCGCGCAGACGGTCCCCATGGTCACGACGGAGGAGGAGACGAAATGAGCGAGAAGCTGATCGAGGTCAAGAACCTCAAAAAATACTATAATCACGGCGCGATCAAGGCGCTCGACGATGTCAGCGTGGACATCGACCGCGGCGACGTGATGGTCGTCATCGGTCCCTCCGGCAGCGGCAAATCCACCTTTCTGCGCTCTCTGAATCTGCTCGAGGAGCCGACCGGCGGCGAGATCATCTTCGACGGCGTGGACATCACGAAAAAGTCCGCCCTCGTCCCCGGCAAGGACGGCAAGCTCCGCCGCCGGAAGCTGAACATCAACCTCCACCGCCAGAAGATGGGCATGGTGTTCCAGCACTTCAATCTATTCCCCCACAAGACCATTCTGGAGAACATGGTCTTAGCGCCGATGCAGGTGAAGAAAACGTCCCGTGCGGACGCGGAGGCGAAGGCGATGAAGCTGCTCGCCCGCGTCGGGCTTGCCGACCGTGCGGACGCCTACCCCATCCAGCTCTCCGGCGGACAGAAGCAGCGTATCGCGATCGTCCGCGCGCTGATGATGGAGCCGGAGGTCATGCTCTTCGACGAGCCGACGAGCGCGCTCGACCCGGAAATGGTCGGCGAGGTGCTGGAGGTCATGAGGGAGCTCGCCGAGGAGGGCATGACGATGGTCGTCGTCACCCACGAGATGGGCTTCGCCCGCGAGGTGGGCAACCGCGTGCTCTTTATGGCGGACGGCAAGCTGCTCGAGCAGGGCTCCCCTGCCGACATTTTCGAGCGCCCGCAGAACGCGCGGCTTCAGGATTTTCTCTCCAAGGTCCTTTAAAAAATCAGGCGGACGCGCTTCTTTTTCCGGCGCGTCCGTTTTTTCAAGTCAAGGAGGCATTTTTATGACCGACATTCAGAAAACCATCTGCGATTATATCGACCAAAACGCCGCGCTTTTCTCCGGCGTTTCCGACCGCATCTGGGAGCTCGCGGAGCTCAGCCTGAAGGAATATCAGTCCGCCGCGCTCTACTGCGAGGTGCTGCGCGAGGGCGGCTTCTCCGTCGAGGAGAGGCTCTGCGGCGTGGAGACGGCGTTCTCCGGTTCCTTCGGCTCCGGGAAGCCCGTCATCGGCATTTTGGGCGAATTCGACGCGCTCTCCGGGCTCAGCCAAGCCGCGGGCGTCGCCGAAAAGCGCAGCGCCGGCGGCGAGGCGGGACATGGCTGCAACCACAATCTGCTCGGCGCGGGCGCGCTCGCCGCGGCGTTCGCCGTGAAGGACTTCCTCCAGCGCACCGGCGCGCCGGGCACGGTCATTTTCTTCGGCTGCCCCGGCGAGGAGGGCGGCGCGGGCAAGGCGTTCATGGCGCGCGAGGGCGCGTGGCGCGCGCTGGACGCCGCCGTCACATGGCACCCGGACAGCGTGAACACCGTCGTCAGCGGCAGCTGCATCTCCTGCATCCAGAAGGAGTATATTTTCGACGGCATCGCCTCCCACGCCGCACGCGACCCGGAGCATGGCAGAAGCGCGCTGGACGCCGCAGAGCTGCTGAACATCGGTGTGCAGTTCCTGCGCGAGCATATGCCGGACACCGCGCGCATCCACTACGCGATCACGGACGCCGGCGGCGTCTCGCCGAACGTCGTCCAGCCCCACGCGAGCGTGCTCTACATGATCCGCGACCACGCCGTCGCCGACGCCATCGCGCTGGAAAAGCGCGTGGACCGCATCGCGGAGGGCGCGGCGCTGATGACGGACACGAAAATGCATATCCGCTTTATCGACGGCACGAGCAACACCGTCCCGAACCGCGCGCTGGAAGCCGCGGCGTGGGACGTGATGCAGTCCCTCCCCCTCCCCGCCTTCGACGAGAATGACTGCGCCTTCGCCGCCGCGCTCTGCAAAAGCTACGAAGCACCCGTCGAGACCGCGGCGGAGGAATACGCCTACGCGCTCACGCCGGAGGAAACGGATTATGTAAACCGCGTCACACAGAACGGCGCCGCCCCGCTGAACGAATTCCTGATGCCCTATCACCACACGGACCACGTTACGATGTCCTCCACGGACGTCGGCGACGTCAGCTGGCAGACGCCGACCGTGCAGGTCTACACCGCCTGCCGCGCCGCCGGCAGTCCCGGTCACAGCTGGCAGAACGTCGCCGCCGGGAAAAGCCCGCTCGGACATAAGGGAATGCTCTACGCGGGCAAGATCCTCGCCTGCCTCGCCGCAAAACTCCTCACCGAGCCGGAGACCCTCGCCGCCGCGCAGGCGGAATTCAAAAAAGCATCCGCCACGGGCTACGCCTGCCCCATCCCGAAAGGCGCAGTACCGACGGCGCTGTGAGAGTGAGAAAAATAGGACCTTCCGGGAGGAAGGTCCTGTTTTTCACGATTTTAGTCTCTTCCGGGACCTCCGGCTGATAAGCCCGCGCAGCGCCGCGCTATTTCTTCAAAAGTCGCCTGACAACTGTCAGCGTCAGGCTCAGATCGGCTTCATCCAGCTCCCCCATCGCGGCGAGGAGCTCCTTGGTAAGCCGCGGGTTCTCCGCGCGGTCA
>CALJDB010000278.1 GCA_938023775.1 uncultured Clostridia bacterium | reverse complement strand
CCGGACGCGTTCAAGATGCCCAACGAGCCGCGCAATCCTGAGGCCATGTCGACCCTCGAGCACGATCTCAACAGCCCGTTCGAGTTCGAGCCGTCGGCCTCCGAGGTGCTTGGCTACCTCATCCCGGCATACGTCCGCACCGTCATCTTCCATGCGATGCTTGACTCTGCGGCGGCCGAGCATGGCGCACGCCGTCGCGCCATGCACTCAGCGACCGAGAATGCCGAGGACGTCATCACCAACCTGAGCCGCACGTACAACCGCGTGAGGCAGGGCTCCATCACCACAGAGCTGAACGAGATCATCGGCGGCGCGTCCGCATTGGAGGACAACTGATGGCAGAAACCACTGAAAAGCGCACGGTGCTTGAGGAGGCCGCCCTCGACTACATGAGGCGCGGCGCCGGCGACGGCACCGTCATCCGCATCGTGGGCTCCATCGTCGACGTCAAGTTCGACGAGGGCGTTCCCGCGATCTACAATGCGCTGGTCGTCAAGGGCGAGACGCCCATTGGCGCGATCAATGTCACGCTCGAGGTCGAGAGCGAGCTTCACGAGGGTGTGGTGCAGACCGCGGACGGCGCCGAGGGTGTCCTCCACGATGCTGCTGGGGACGACCGCCTGAACGGTCTCGTCCGAAAGGCGCAGGTGCATGTCAACGGTGCTGCCGAGCAGCTCGCAGACCTCCACCTCGGCGGGGATGCCCCCCTGTTCGGCGAGTCCGATATGCTCCGGGCGGATGCCGACGATGACCTTTCTGCCGTCCAGCGCGCCGCCGCCGGCGCCGAGGGGCACCGTCTCGCCCGCGAGGGTGAAGAAATACTCCCCGCGCTCATAGGCGAGCGCCGTGTGGACAAAGTTCATCTGCGGCGTGCCGATGAAGCCCGCGACAAAGGTGTTCTGCGGACGCTCAAAGACCTCCTGCGGCGTGCCGACCTGCATAATATGCCCCTCGTTCATGATGACGATGCGGTCGCCGAGGGTCATCGCTTCGGTCTGATCGTGGGTGACGTAGACAAAGGTGGTGTTCAGACGGCGGCGCAGCTTGATGAGCTCGGTGCGCATCTGGCTGCGGAGCTTGGCGTCGAGGTTGCTGAGCGGCTCGTCCATCAGAAACACATCCGGGTCGCGCACGATGGCTCTGCCGATGGCGACGCGCTGGCGCTGGCCGCCGGAGAGCGCCTTGGGTTTGCGCTTCAGAAGGTCGCTGATCTCAAGGATCTCCGCCGCGGCGCGGACCTTTTCGTCGATGATCTTCTTCGGCTCCTTGCGCATCTTGAGCCCGAAGGCGATATTGTCGTAAACCGTCATGTGCGGGTAGAGCGCGTAGTTCTGGAACACCATCGCGATGTTGCGGTTTTTCGGCTCGACCTCGTTCACGAGGCGGTCGCCGATATAGAGCTCGCCGCCGGTGATGTCCTCAAGACCTGCGATCATCCGCAGCGTCGTGGATTTTCCGCAGCCGGAGGGTCCGACGAGAACGATGAACTCCTTATCCTCGATTTCAAGGTTGAAGTCGTCCACCGCGACGAAGGATTTGTCATAGACCTTGCGTATGTTCTTCAGCGTCACGCTTGCCATCTGCGCCCGCTCCTTTCTGTTTCAGGTGTTTGCCGCCCCAGCGCGCGGCGGCGCGGTCCTGCGCCTTTTCGCGCGCGTCGGACACGAGACCCGGCACGGTCGCCCGGAGTCGCCCGCGCGCCCAGAGAATGCTTCTCACGAGCATCACGAGCGCCAGCGCCGTCGGCATGATGAGCAGCGCGATGGCGAGCGCGGTCAGCAGCGTACACCAGTCCTCATAGTAACGCGCGGCGTTTTCCCAGTAGGGATAGCTGAGCGCGCTCGAATGGATGGAGCGCGTGCCGAACTCGCGCAGCAGCTTCAGCGCGTTTGCGGCGCGGAAGCGGCCCGTGTTCATCCGGAGCTCGCCGTCCATCTTGAAGTTCTCCTGCATCAGCTTTTCCGCGAAATCCTCCACCGGTTCGGGCAGCACGATCTCGTAGCAGCTGATCTTTGCGTTCTCGACCAGCGCGGCGAGGCTCGCGAAGGGCATATAGAGCCCCGCGCCGCCGTCATACGCCTTTTCGCTCGCCTTGTCGCTCTCCCGCTCGACAACGCCGGCGACGACGTAGGGCGTGCCGTTCACCTCGACGGTCATACCCGCGAGGTCGTAGCCGCCGAAGAGCTTCCATGCGAGCTCCTTATCGAGCAGCACGCGGTCCGGCGAGGCGTCGTGCTCCGTCAGGTAGCTGCCGCTTAAAAGCGTCAGCGGATGAAAGAGGAAATAGTCCCCGCCCACGCCGAGCACCTGCGCCTCCGTGCCGGTCTTGTCGGAATTGATGCGCACCTTGCCCTCGCCGCTCCACGCATCGGAGAAGAGCGAGCCGTTCTCCGGCGTTTCCAGCGACGCCTCGGTGAATTTTCCGAGCAGCGTCTGGCGGAAGGTGTAGATGTCGTTTTCCGTCTTGCCGCCGTCCTCTGTCAGGAAGGCGGAGAGCTGCCTGAACTCCATATCGCTCTCGCCGCCCCAGCGCTCGGCTGCGCGCTGGCTCAGCAGACGTCCGGCAAGGGAGGTCTGGACGCCCATGCAGACGAGCGCGAGCACGAGCAGCGCGGCGCAGACGATGATCCATTTTCTGGAGGGAATTTTCATGCGGTCCCCCGTCCTTTGCGAGTTTTCAAATCTCAGAGATTATCCGGCAGACGCACCATATCGCCACTTGTGATAGGTTTGCTGCTCGTGGTGATGACATAATCGTTCTGGTTCAGCGCGCCGGTGACGGCGGAGCTCGTGTCGTCGCTCGCGATGACCTCCACGTCCACGCGGGTCGCGGTGTAGCGGTTGCCGAGCGGACTGCTCTTGACCGTCACGACCAGCACGAAGCTGCCGTTGGAGTCCTTGCGGATCGCGCTGTTCGGCACGACGAGGTCATAGTCGGAGCTCTTCTGGCCGACGGAGAGCGTCAGGCTCGTGCCGTCGGAAACGTCGCCGGTGACGTCGAAGGTGAGCAACTTGCTGCTCTGGGGGTTCTGCGGGTCGGTCTTGATGGCGGTCAGCACGGCGTTGATGGTGCTGCCCCAGTAGTAGTTCGTCACGCTCGCGGAGTCGCCGACGCGGACACGGCGCGCCTGCTCGTTCGTGACGGAGAAGCTCATGGTATAGCCGAGGTCCGGGACCTCGATGACGGCGAGGGTGGAGTTCGCCTCCGCCTTGCGCCCGGCGCTGACGGAGAGGGTCTTCACGACGCCGTTGACCTTGCTCTTGACCTCCAGCTCGCCCTCGTCGTTCGCGAGCTCGTCGAGCTCCGCCTGCTTTTCCTTGATCTCGCGCGCCTGCTCATTCAGGTCGATCTGCTGGAGCTGGGCGCTCTTGTTGCTCTGCGCCAGCGCATCGAGCGCTGTCTCCAGCGCGGTCTGGCACTCCTCCACGGCGGTGGAGGCGCTCTGCATCTTGGTCAGAAGGTCCTCCGCGTCGGTCTGCGCCTTCGCTGCGGCGTCCGCCTTCGCCTTTTCGACGGTGTACTGTGCGGTCTTGTCGCTCTGGAGATACTCCTCGTAGCTCTCCTCCAGCTCGGCAATCTTGTCCTCGTCGCCCGTCAGGGTCGTGTAAGCGGTGTTATACTGCTCCGCGAGCGGGTAGTCGCCGTTATCCACATAGGAATGGAACAGGCTCTTCAGGCTCAGCAGGTCATAGTCGCTGGAGGAATAGCTCGGCGGGATGGTGTAGCCCGCGGCGAGCGCGGCGACGGCGGGGAGATAGGTCTCCAGCCGCTCGTCGACGAAGGCGTTGCGCTCCTCGGTGGTCTTGAGCGCCCAGTAAGCGGTGCGCTCGTCCTTTGTGAAGTTGTCGCGGATGAGGCGGCGCGTGAGGACCTTCATCTCCTCATAAGCGTCGGAATAGAGCAGCTTGTCAATCTCGTACTGCTCCTTTGCCTTGGCGATGGCGGTCTTGCGCACCGCGGTCTCCTTGTCGGTGACGAAGGGGATCTTGCCGTCGACCATGTTCTCCGCCTTCCACTGCTCAAAGGCACGCTGGGCGGCGGTGTTGGCTTCCTTCGCCGCCTCGAGCGCCTTTTTTGCGTTCGGAATGGCGTTCTCGTCGTCGAGGTTATACTTCGCGTAGTTCGCCTGTGCCTCGGCGAGGGCGGTCTTTGCCTTTTCAACCTCACGGTTTTCCTTGGCAAAGTCGCTGTCGCCGGCGCTGATGAGCGCCTTCTGATAGGCGATCTGGAGCTGGCGCAGCGCCTCGCGCGCCGCCTGCACCTCGCTGCTGTCGCCGGTTTCGAGCGTGAAGAGCACGTCGCCGACGCTGACGTTCTGTCCGGTCTTGACGAACACGGTGTTGACCTTGCGGGTCTGGTCCAAAATCACCTCGTAGTTCTCCTTGGCGCTGACGGTGCCGGTGCCGCGGACCTTGGTGACGATGGAGCCGCTGGTGACGACCTGCGTCGCCGCTTCAGGAAGGGAGCGGTTCATGATCGTGTTGGAAAAGAAGGTCAG
>CALJDB010000277.1 GCA_938023775.1 uncultured Clostridia bacterium | reverse complement strand
ATCTTTTTCGAGTCGACCTCACCCTTGGAAAGCAAGACAACCGTCTCGACGTGCTCCGTGTGGGGGAACATATCCACAGGCTGGACACGGCGGACGCGGTAGCCGGCGGAGGTCAGGACGGCGCAGTCGCGGGCAAGAGTCTCCGGGTTGCAGGAGACATAGACGACGCGGCGGGGCGCAAGGTGGATGAGGGAGGTGAGAAACCGCGCGTCGCTCCCGGCGCGGGGCGGGTCCATGAATACCACGTCGCACTTCTCGCCCTGCGCCGCCGTCTCCTCCATAAACTCCCCGGCGTCCGCGCAGGTGAACCAGCAGTTTTTCACGCCGTTGCGCTTCGCGTTCGCAATGGCGTCGCGCACGGCGTCGGCGTTCAGCTCCACGCCAGCAACCTCCCCGGCGGAGCCGGAGGCGGCGAGCCCGATGGTGCCGGTGCCGCAGTAGGCATCCAGCACGCGCTCCGTGCCCGTCAGGGCGGCGAAGTCGAGCGCCGTGCGGTAAAGCCGCTCCGTCTGGGCGGGGTTGATCTGGTAAAAGCTCTTCGCCGAAATGCGGAAGCGCAGAGAGCAGAGCTCGTCTTCAATATAGCCCTTGCCGAACAGGATCTTTTCCTGCTTGCCGAGCACGAGAGAGGTGCGGCCGGGGTTGACGTTCAGCAGCACGGTCGTGATCTCCGGATGACGGCGCAGCAGCTCCGCGAGGAAGGGCTTTTGCAGCTTGAAGATTGGCGACACGGCGACCAAGACGACCATGACCTCCCCGGTGTGGAAGCTGCGCTTGACGAGCACATGGCGCAGCCAGCCGCCGCCCCGCCGCTCGTCGTAGACGGGAATCTTGAACTGCGGCAGCATCTTGCGAATGTCCACGATGATCTTATCCGCCGTCTCGTCCTCCAGCATGCAGTCGTCCACGGGCACGATGCGGTGGCTGGAGGACTGGTAAACGCCGGAGATGACGTGCCCCTTCGCGTCGAGCCCGAAGGCTGCCTGCACCTTGTTGCGGTAATGATACGGCTTGTCGCAGCCGAGAATCTTGTCCACATGGCAGAATTTGCCCATCAGCGCGTTGACCTTGCCCTGCTTGATCTCCAGCTGGCGCGCGTAGGGCAGATTCTGCATCTGGCAGCCGCCGCATTTTTTCGCGAGCGGACAGGGCGTATGGTCCATAATATAGGTCTTTTCCGTCTCCATAAAGAGCCTCCCAAGGTCAAATTCCGTCCACGGGCTTTTGTCCGGCGGCGGGAGCGTAAACTCCATCCGCCGCCCCGTTGCGGGGTGGGTGAAGCCGAGGCGCGCCGACCAGAGCGCAATGTCGCCCGTCTCGTCCGGCCCGCCGTATTTGCGGTCGCCGACGAGGGGCCAGCCGCGGGCGGAGAACTGAGCGCGGATTTGGTGCGTCCGCCCGGTATGGAGCCGGATGCGCAGCAGACTGAGCCCCGCCGCGCTGCCCAGCACGGCATAGTCCAGCACCGCCTCCTGCACGCCGGGACCCGGCGCGTCAGCGACGTAGGTCTTCCGCTCCGCCTTGTCGCGCGCGAGCAGGTCGCGCAGCGTTCCGCGCGCCGGCGGCGCACCGCGCACCACGGCGAGGTATTCCTTTTCAAAGCCGCCGTCCATGACAAGCTTTCCGAGCGCCGAGGCGCTCTCCGCGCTGCGCGCGAGCAGCATCAGCCCGCCGACGACCTGATCGAGCCGGTGAACGGTCCGCGCCTCGCCGCCGAGGGCTTCCCGCACCAGCTCCGGCATCCCGCCGGGGCTGTCCGTCGAAAGCACGCCGCAGGGCTTGACCGCGACGGCGATTTCGTTATCCGAGTATAAAATATCCACAATATCCATAAGGCGTATTCTAACACGTTTCCTTTCGATTTGGAACCGGGAAAATGCAAAAAACCGGGCGCGCCGCGCGGGCGTGCCCGGAGATCGTTCCGTTTTCAGCCGTAAAACTCCGCCATATCGTCCAGACGCAGGCAGGCGAGCGCGCGGGCGGGGTATTCCTCATAGCCGCAGAGACAGTCGAGGTCCAGATAGCCGGGACCATGGAAAATGCGCAGATGCTCGCCGCGGGCGGCGAGCTCGGCGCAGATGACGTCCGCCTCCTCGTCGCTTCTGCCGAGACAGACGACCGGCGTGTGGCCGATCAGGAGCGTTTTGCCGGGGAACGGGCTCGGCGTGTCCGGCTGCGGGCGCTGCCACACCTCGTCGTGGACCGTGCCGCCGGGGAAGCCGTGGACAAGATAAAACTCCCGCTGCCCGACGCGCACCTCCAGATGGCTCGGCAGCGCGGCGATATAGTCGAAGAGCGCGGCGCGCTCGCCTTCACTGCACCGCGCAAGACCTTCCTTGGTCGGCGCGTTGCGGTTGCGGTCCCAGCGGCGGCGGACGGTCTCGTCGGCGTCCGCCGCGTAGTATTGCAGGCACATATATTCGTGGTTGCCGAGCAGCAGCGTCATGTTCTCCGCGCGGCGGATGTCCTGCAATAGCTCGATCCCCTCCGGACCGCGGTCGATCACGTCGCCGAGGATATAAAGCCGGTCCTGTGCAGAAAACGCGAGGAAATCCAGCAGCGCGTGAAACCGCGCACGGTCGCCGTGGATGTCGCTCATTGCATAGGTCGCCATGTGTGTGGGGGGTCTCCTTTCGCCGCTCATTCGCGGTCCATAATCGCGCGGAGGCGCTCGCTCACGGCGCCGGCGCGGAGGTCGGCGATGTCGATGACGTCGATGTCCAGCGCGGCGGCGCGGTGGCGGGTGACGGCGCGGCAGTATTCCGCCGTGACGATCGCGGCGCGCGCCGCGGCGCCGCCGAAGCGGTCGCGCAGTATTGCGAGCTCGTTGAGCGCGTCGGTGCTGACGGCGCAGGTCTTGCAGCTCACGAAAAGCGGTGTGACGCCCCGGACGGCGACGGCGTCGAGCTCGTTCGTCACGCTGTCGCGCCTGCCCTCGCCCGCCCAATCGACGACGACGCTCGAACGCACGTCGTGGAAAATGCCGGTGTCGAGGCAGGCTTTATAGACATGCAGCTCCAGCGCGCTGCCCACGTCGCGCAGCCACCAGCGGATCTGGGCGTCGCGGAAGTCGAAGGCGACGTGCACGCCGCGGCGGATGCGCAGCCGGCGGAGAAAGCCCGCGCGGGCAAGGTCGCGAAGCGCCGGCTCCGGCGCTTCAACGCGCTTGCCCTGCTCGCCCTTGACCTCCCACGGTCCCTCCGCGTGGAGCGGGGGTTCGGCGTCCGGCGGGCACTGGGAAAGCCGCTGGATATAGGTCACGAGTCTCGCCCACTCGCGGCGGTAGCGCAGATAGATGCCGAAAAGCGCGTCGATCTTCGGCAGATAGTGCGGCAGGAGGTCGTTGTCAACCCGTCCGGGGCGCAGCGCGCCGCCCGCCATGAGAAAAACGTCCTCCACGTTGTGCTCGACCGTGCAGAGCAGCTCGTCGGCGAAGTCCGCGCCGGAGATGTTATAAAAGCGATTTCGCTTGCGGCTGAAGGTGAACACCGGGATGCTCGCCTCGGCGCAGAGCAGGCCGCCGGCGAAGAGCGCGGCGTCCGTCCCGCCCGTGATGTCCAGCGCGCAGTCCGGGTGGGTCTCCACGACGCGCCGGAGCTGGCGCTTCACGCGGTCGGCGCGGTAAGGGCTCGTCTCCAGAAAGGTCAGCCGGGTGTCCAGCCCCTGCTTTTTCGTGTATTCGCGCAGCTTTTCCTGCATCGCGCGGTCCTGCGCCGCCTCCGCCGGACAGAGGAACACGACCTCCGCCGGACGGAAGACCTCCATGGCGAGCACATTTTCGATCGGCCGCTCGTCATAGAGCTCGATGAGCGTCTGCATGGCTTTCCCTCCCGAATAATATCTATCCAGCTATTTTAGCAGAAGCTGCGCCTTGTGTAAAGCGCCCAGATGTGGTATGCTCGGCGGAGAAACGAATTTTTTCGGAGGTTTTGCGCGATGGAGCATATTTTTCTGACCGGGGATATTCAGGTGGGCAAGTCCACGCTCATCCGCCGCGTGCTCGCCGCGCTTTCGCCGCTCGCGCTCGGCGGGTTTTTCACCGTGTCGGAGCCGGACGCGGAGACGGGCGAGTTCGGCGTTTTCCTGCTGCCCGCTGCGGAGCCGGACGCGCCGCGCTCGGCGGAAAACCGCGTCGGACTCCGCATCCGCGGGTGCGGCGGCGTTGGGGATGCGGCGGCGTTCAACCGCGCCGGCTGCGCCGCGCTCGCCGGAGCGGAGGGGACGCAGCTCATTTTGATGGACGAGGTCGGGCGCATGGAGCGCGACGCCGACGCCTTCACTGCGCGCATCGAGGCGCTTTTGGACTGCGAAAAGCCCATCTTCGGCGTCCTCCGCGGCGCGGCGCACACGCCGCTTGCCGAACGCATCCGGAGCCATTCCGGGACGAGGCTCGTGGTCGTTACCCCGGAGAACCGGGAGGAGCTTTTGCCGTGGATCGTGGAGCTCCTGCGCGGGGAGATCGGATGATGGGGGCGTTTTTCGCCCCAAGGGCGAGAAAAAAGCATTCACTTCCCCAACGCATCATACTCCGCGTCGCAGACGGGTTCGCACCACTCGGTGGCGCCCCCCTCGCCGGGGAGCTCCATGGCAATGTGGCTGAACCAGCTGTCCGCCGCGGCGCCGTGCCAGTGCTTTACCCCGGCGGGGATGGTCACGACTCTGCCGGGCGCGAGTGGCTGGGCTCGCTTGCCCTCCTCCTGATACCAGCCCGCGCCGTCCACGCAGAGCAAAAGCTGTCCGCCGCCGCGGGCGGCTTTGTGGATATGCCAGTGGTTGCGGCAGCCGGGCTCGAAGGTGACGTTCGCGGCGAAAATGCCGCAGGCGGGGTCCGTCAGGGGCTTCAGATAGCTCCTGCCGGTGAAATACTGCGCGTAAGCGTCGTTCGGCGCGCCGAGCCCGAAGAAGCCGCCGTGGACCTCCGGCTGCTCGTCGGCGTAGACCTCCTTTGCCTGCCGGAACGCCGCCCATGCGTTGGGCCAGCCGGCGTAAAACGCGAGGTGGGTCAGTATCTCCGCCATCTCCTGCGCGCTGACGCCGTTCTGCTTCGCGCTCTGGAGGTGGTAAGTGAGCGAGGAATCCGTGACGCCCTTGCTGATGAGCGCCGTGACGGTGACGATGGAGCGCAGCTTCAGCGGGAGCTGCCCCTCGTGGGACCACACCCCGCCGAAAAGCACATCGTCGTTGAGCTGGGCGAATTTGGGTGCAAAGGACCCCAGCGCATCGCGCCCCGCGGTTTGTTTGACTGCCATAACGGTCTCCTCCTTTGGGTTTGCTTTGTTAAGATACGGTTATTATAGTAGGCGCGGCGGGAAAACGCAAGAGAGAAAGAGAGACCGCCGGCGGCGGTCTCTCGATCGTGTTATTTCAGGAAATCTCTTGCTCTGTAGAGGAACGTTACAATTTCCGAGCGGTCGCAGGTCTTGTCGGGATCGAAGGTCGTGGCGCTCGTGCCGGAGGTCACGCCGTTTTCCACCGCCCACGCCACGGCATCGGAGTAAAACACATGGTCCGTCACGTCCGTGAAGGCGGACTTCGCCTTTGGGGCGGGAGAGCCGCAGGCGACCCAGATGTAATACATCGCGTAGCCGCGGGTGCAGTAGTCCTCCGGGAAGAACTGACCCCAGTCCACGAGCCCCGCCTCGCGCGCCCAGAGCGCCGCCTTGTGGAAATAGTCGCCGCTCTTGACATCGACGAACCAGTTGAGCGTGCTGCTTGCCTCCGGCTCGCCCGCGGTGCGCCAGAGGAAGGTGATGATCTGGGCGCGGCTGCAGGTGCGCTTCGGCGAGAAGGTCGTGGTGGTCGTGCCGAGGGTGATCTCGTTCTCGACCGCCCAGAGCACGGGCGCATAGAACCAGTCGCGCTCCGAGACGTCCTCGAAGTGGACCGGCTCGGTCGCGGAGTCGAGCGTGAAGTTCACGGCATAGCCGCCGCGGAGGGTCAGCTTATAGCCGGTCTCAGTCTCGGTCATATAGTGGGTGTCCAGCGGGAGGAAGCTCGTGATCCCGGCGGAATCCTTCACGAGCAGGTATTCCACCTGCATCTCGTCCTCGTTCGCGAAATGGAAGGTGTGGGCGCTGGTGTCCACCGCGGTGACGGTCGCGCCGTAGCCGGTGAACATCTGGATCGCCTGCTTTTCATACATGCCGGCGCCCATATACTGGAAGCTGGCGCTCTGGAGGTTCTTGCGGTGGCCCTCGCTGTGCATCCAGCCGTCCATTGCGCGGGCGGCGGTGACGTCCACGGTGCAGGAGTACATATTCTCGCCCGCGGTGGTGTAAGGCTGGGCGCTGGGGATGGCGGTGAAGCAGCTGGAGCCGTCCGGCCGCGTGTGCGCCGGCTGGGTGTTCGTGACGTTCTCCGCCGCGCGCTGCTCCGCGGCGTACTGGAGCGCCTGCGTCGCCGTGACGGGGTAAGAGCCGACCTTGAAGCGTTCGACGTTCGTGAGGCGGATAGTCTCCCACTCCTCGCGGTTCAGGGCGATGTACTGGTCCGGCATCTTGCGCTGGAGCTGGGGAAGCTCGCGGCGCAGCTGGAGCTCACGGTGACCGTTGCCATAGTCAAAGTAAATTCCGATGGCGATGGTGCCCGCGGCGTCGAATGTCGCGTCCGTCTTGTCGAAGCCCGCGAGCGTAACGGTGCTGCCCGCGGTCGCCGCCGCCTTTGCCGCAGCGAACATCTCGTCCTTCGTGAGCGCGTTTGTGAAGCTGAGCTCATCGAGCGCTTTGCAGGCGGCGCTCCAGTCGGCGTCCGCAGCCGCCTGCTCCTCTGCCGTTGCGGGCGGTCTCTGGTTCGTCGCGGGCAGGACGCGGATGACGTTGAAGTCCAGCTCATCGTCGCCGCGGAAGAGGAAAATGTGGACGGAGAGGATGCCGTCGGCACGGTCCGTCGCCGGGTTGATGACGTAAAAATCCTCATCCGCCAGCACCTCGATGCTGCCGTCCACGGCGCTCCGCGCCGCTTCGAGCAGGTCCTCAAGCGTGGTTTCCTCCGTGATGTCCAGCTCGCCGATGGCATCGTTGATCGCCGTCTGCGCGTCGCTGAGCGAGCCCGCCGCCGCGACGGGGACCGCGAGCAGCAGCGTCAGCGCGAGGAGGAGAGAAAGCAGTCTTTTCATAGGGTGAAAGTCTCCTTTCAAGATTCAGATTGAGCAAAGAGCCCGGCAGTGCCGGGCTCTTTGTTTTGTATGTTTTTCAGCCGACAGAGGTATAGATCTCGCCGCCCTCGCAGTCGAAGGTAACCGGCTCGGAGTAGACCACGCCGCCGGCGGCGTCGCGCATCTCGAAGACCATGGAGTAGCTGCCGTCGGGGAGCTGGGTCTCGGCAAAGGCGGTGTCCGCCGTGACGGTGACGGTGCCCGCCTCATAGGGCTGGAAGTCGCCGTCCTCGCCGGCGAGGTACCAGAGCACGGTGATCTCGTCGCCCTCGGAAAGCTGGAGCAGCTCCTTGTCCGCCATGCCGCTCGCACTGACGCCCTGACGCGCGCCGAGGATGGTCCAGTCCTCCATCACGAAGTCATAGACGACCTGAAGGTTCCACGGCTCGCCATTGATGAGCACGGGGACGGAGTAGAGGTTATAATCGTCGCCGGCGAAGGCGAGCTCCATGTAGACGAGCACGCCGTCGATGCTGCCCCAGACGCCGCGGAAGTTGTCGTAGAACACGCCGTTTTCCCAATCGGCGGTCATGTCGTTGTCGGTGCCGAGGCGCATATAGGTGCCATCGTCGATGGCGCAGGAGAGGGAGAAGCCGATGCTCGTGAGGATGTTCTCCGCCTCAGGTCCGAGCGTCAGGATCGCGGTGCCCTCGTCGCTGACGTCCAGCGGGGTGTTTTCCCAGCCCATCTCGCCAAGCGTCATGCGGGTCGGCAGCTCGGTGATGTCGAGCCCGGCGAGGTAGTCCATGCCGCCCTCGTCGAGGGAGCCGAGCAGCTCATAATAGAAGAAGTACGGGAAGGCAGAGCCCGCACTGACCGGGGCGTAGCCGTAGAGATCGTCGAGGTCGCCGTTATAGGAATAGTAGCAGGCAAGACCCGTCGCCTCGGTGCGGTATTTGCCGCCGACCTGATAGAGCACGGCGGAGGAGAGCGCGCTCAGCACATCCCCGGCGCTCGCGAGATAGTCGCTGTTCAGGCGGGCAAGGTGGCCGAGGTCGACCATGTTCGTGTAGCCCTGCTCGCGGGTGTTGCCGCCGTAGTTCTCGCTCTGGAGCGCGGCGCGGCCGAAGGTGGTGAAGAAGCTGGGGTCCTCGCAGGCGGCGACGAGCGCCTCCTGACCGAAGGCCTCATAAGCTGCGAGCAGCTCCGGCATGGCGGAGAGGTCCGTCAGGGAGAGCGTGGTGTTGTCCTGCGTGCCGACGGTCTCGCAGCCGGCATAGTAAGCGTCGCAGATGGTGCGGCCGAGGGTCTCGGCGTCCATCGCGGGGTTCTCGGCAAGCGTGCCGACCCAGCCGGTATAGTACCAGCCGTTCGCCGGCTCGGTCTCCTCGGAGGCGACGAGATAGCGGGCAAAGGGCGCCATCGCCGCGGCGGTGTCCACCGTCGCCATCAGGCAGGTGTCGAAGCCGATGATCTCGAGCGCGGGGTCCTCTGCGTTCGGCTCCCAGACGGAGGCGAACGCCTCCTGCATCTCGGCGAGGCTCAGGCTGTCGAGGTCATAGAGCTCGTCGAACGCCGCGCCGGAGACGCTGCCGCCGCCGTGGTTCCAGAAGACGACCATGGTGTGCTCGGCGGGATAGTTGCTCTGGGCGAAGGCGAGGAAGTCGGCAAGGGTCTGCGCCTCGCCCATGTTGGCGCTCGGCTGCTCGTCGACGAGCTGAAAGCCCTCGCTGTCATAGACCCAGCGCTGGAGCTTGCTCGCGTCCACGAGCTCGTTGTGCCACTCGTTGGCGCCGCCGGTCTCGATGACGACGCGGACGCCCTCCGGCAGGGGGACGCTCGTCAGCTCGCCGAGGTCGGTGGTGGCGAAGCCGCCGTTGGACTCAAGGTCGCTGCCGCAGAGGTACCAGTAGATCGCCCAGTCGCCGCCGTCTTCGGAGACGGGGGTCTCGGTGATCTCCGGGGTCTCGGTCTCTTCGACGTCGATGTCGTCCGGTGTGGTGTCCGGCTCCGCCTCGCCGCCGCAGGCGGTCAGGCAGAAGAGCATTGCGAGCGCTGTCAGCAGCGCCAGAAGTTTCGTTTTCATTTTCTTGTCCTTTCCTTTTTGCTGTTTCCTTTTTGCTGTTCTGTTGTCAAATACCCAAAAGCTGCCGTTTTTTCGCCGTAAATTCCTCTTCGGTGAGGATTCCGGCGTCCAGCAGGGATTTGTATTTTTTCAGCTCCTCGGCAACGTCGGTCGCCTGAGCCGGAGCTGCGGCAGCGCTCTGCTGCGCGGGGGCGGATTCGTCCGTCTCCGGCGCGGCGGGGTCCAGCACCGCCATGAAGCGGCGCGCGAGGTCCAGCAGCTCCGCCTTTTTCTCCTCATAGGCGGCGAGGTAGTCCTCCACGCTGGGGTCGTCGCGGTCGAAGCCCGGCGCGCCGCGCTTGGCGCGGAACTCGCTCCAATAGGGGTGGTCGAGGTCGATCTCCACATAAAAGTGGTCCACCGGCGCGTCGCAGTCGAAGCGCGGGCGCTCCGGGCGCGGCGGGCGCTGCCCCTCCGGGCGCGGATCGCGCGCATGGCGCTCGTCCATCCACTCCCACTCGCGCACATGGGACCGGAACTCCTCGATGAGCCCGCGCAGCGCCTCGGCGCGTTCGGGAACGGAATCCGGCAGCAGGCGCAGCCCCGCGGCGGTCGCCTCGATGATGACGTCGCCGTCAGCTAAAATGCGCAGTGCGCGGAGGTTTTCCGGTCCGAAGGCGAAGGCGCCGTCGCCCGGCTTGATGCGCAGCAGGCGGTTCGCCGTGTCCATCAGCAGCGTCGCGCCGAAAAAGCCGAAGTCAAAGCGGTAATCCTCGCAAAACGCGCTCCGGCGCGGCTCGTTTTCGTCATAGACCGCGAGGTAGGCGCGCAGCTCGTCGAGCGTCATGCCGCTCAGCGCGCCGGCGGGAAGGTCGAGCTTTGCACTGCACTCCTTGCAGAGCGCCTCGCCCTCCACCTTGTCGGCGAGCAGCCGCGGTGTCGGATTTCCGCAGATCGGGCACAGCTTTTTGTTGTTGGTGAAAAGTCCCATCGCTTACTCCTCTCTCCGATAGCCCAGAAGCGTTCCGGGCAGATAAATCCACGGCTTGCAGAGCGTGTGGTTATAGTTTGCGACCGCCTGAAGATAGATGCTCTCGCAGCGCGCCAAAACGGCGGCGGAGTCCGCGTCGCCGGGGTGCTGCGCGGCGCGGCGGCGGCAGGCGGAAAGCTGCTCCCCCGCGGTCTCGACCGTGTGCAGGCGGGTGCGCAGAACGCGCTTCGCCTCCCGGAAGTCCACCACGATCAGCGCCGCAGCGAGAACAGCCGCAATGATCCATGCAACGGTGTGCGGCATCGTCTCTCCATCTCCTTCCGCCCTTGCGATAAGCCGCAATGATTACCCTGTCACTATAGCACTTCCCCGGAAAAATGAAAGACCTTTTTCCCGAAATGTATGGTTTTTCTGCCCGAAATGCAAAATGGCGCTGGTCAAGCGGCGCGCTTTATGCTAAAATAGGTCGACACCAAGACAAAAGGAGGGATGACGCCATGTATATCGCGGTCTGCGACGATCAGCCGGAGGAGCTGAAGGCGCTGACGGATGTGCTCGACCAGTGGCAGAGCGAGCGCAAAACGCCGCTGCATGTCCGCGCGTTCCGCTCCTCCGGCGACCTGCTGGACGCGGCGCGGCATGAGCGCTTCACCCTCTACCTGCTGGACATTCTGATGCAGGGGACGGACGGTCTTGCCGCCGCGCGGGAGATCCGCGGCTTTGACGACGCGGCGGACATCGTGTTCCTGACCTCCTCCCCCGGCTTCGCTTACGAGAGCTACGGCGTGCGCGCGCTGGAATATCTGCTCAAGCCCGTGAGCGCGCGGGTGCTCTTTCCGATCTTGGATCGCCTCGCCCTGCGCGAGCGGCGGCCCGAAGAGGGGCTGACGCTCAAAAGCGGCACGACGCTCATCCGCGTGCCCTTCTCCGAGCTCGCCTTTGTGGAGGTCAACGGCAAGCACCTCTTTTTCAACCTCACGGACGGCCAGAGCCGCTCCGTCGTCGGCGCGCTGCGGGACTATGAGCCGCTGCTGCTCGCCCGCCCGGAGTTTCAGCGCATCCACCGCTCCTACATTGTAAACATGCTCCAGATCGCGGAGCTCTCCCCCGCCGGGGTCGTGACCTTTTCGGGCAAAAGCCTGCCCGTCTCGCGCCTGCTCTACCCCCAGCTCCAGAAGGACTATATGGCGCTGCTCTTTTCGCGGGAGGAGGACAAGGCATGACATGGCTCACGCTGCTTTCCACGTTCAATTACGGTCTCGTGCTCGTCTACGGTCTCGTGCTGACGGCGGAGATCGCCGGCGGCTGCGCCGGGCGCTGGCAGCGGGGCTTTCTCGCGGGGCTCTGTGCCGCGTTCCTCGCCGTCCAGTTCCTCTGCTGGCAGCTGTTCGGCTTTGAGACCGTCCAGCGGCTTTATCCGCTCATCGTCCACCTGCCGCTTATTCTGGCGCTCGTGCTCGTGCTGAAAAAGCCCCTTGCCGTCGCCGCGGTGAGCACCTGCACGGGTTATCTCTGCTGCCAGATCCCGAACTGGGGCCGCGCTGTCGCCGAGGCGCTGAGCGGCTCTGCGCTCGTGGGCCAGATCTGCTATACGCTGCTCATCGTGCCCGTGTTCGTGCTGCTCCTGCGCTATTTTGCGCGCGCGGCTTACGACGCGATGACCTGCTCGCCGACGGCGCTGCCGCTGTTCGGCAGTCTGCCCGTCGCTTACTACTGCTTCGATTACGCCACGACGATCTATTCCGACGCGCTCTACGCCCAGACCCGCGCCGTCAGCGAGGCGCTGCCCACGGCGCTCATCGTGTTCTATCTCCTGTTCCTGACCGCTTACCACGTCCAGAGCCAGCGCCGCAGCGAGGCGGAAACCCAGCGCTCCGTGCTGGAGATGGAGCTGCGCCAGAGCCAAACGGAGATGAACGCCCTGCGCGCCGCCGCAACGCAGACGGCCGTCTACCAGCACGATATGCGCCATCACCTCAACATGCTCGGCGGACTGCTCGCGGACGGGAAGACCGCGCAGGCGGAAGACTATATCCGCCGCGTCAGAGCGGACGTTGAGGCGGTGACGCCGCGTCGCTTCTGTGAAAACGAGCTGCTGAACCTCCTCTGCTCCGACTTTGCCGCCCGCGCGGAAAAGTCGGGCGTGACCTTCCGCGTGGAAGCCCGGCTGCCCCAGACGCTCGCCGTGGCGGACACGGAGCTCTGCGCGCTGCTCTCCAACGCGCTGGAAAACGCCCTGCGCGCCGCCGCGGAGCTTCCGGAGGGCAGGCGCTGGGTCTCGCTTTACTGCGCCCTGCGCCTCGGCAAGCTGCTCATCGAGGTGGAAAACCCCTACGCCGGCGAGGTCAAAATGCAGGGCGGGCTCCCCGTCTCCGACCGCGACGGCCACGGCTACGGCTGCCGCTCCATCCGCTCCATCGCCCAGCGCGCCGGCGGCATCTGCGACTTCTCCGCCCGCGACGGGCTGTTCCGATTGCAATTGGCGCTGCCGGTAAAACAATAAATGCCGCGAAGCGGCACCGTTTAAAGGCTCCCCTGTGTAAGGGGAGCCTTTAAAATCGCGGCGCGCGGTTTTTCCAGACTGACGAATACAGCCCCCAACGCGCTGGCGTTGGGGGCTGTCTGTTTTTATTTATCCTTCTTCCCCGGCTTGAATTTCGGCTCCGTGCCGTGGATGAGGCGGGAGATGTTGGCGCGGTGGAGGAAGACGACCAGCACCGTCACGAGGCAGCAGAGCCAGAAGGCGCTGTCAAAGCCCTTTCCCGGCAGGACGAGGTAAGCCCACGGAAACACGAGCGCCGCCGTCACCGAGCCGAGGGACACGCGGCCGCTCAGCACCGCGGCGAGCGCGAACACGCCGAGGATGATGAGGAACATGCGCCAGTCCAGCATCAGCGCGATGCAGCCGGAGACGGACACGCCCTTGCCGCCGCGGAAGCCGTGGTAGACCGGGAAGCAGTGGCCCAGAAGACACGCCGCGAGCGCGAGGGAGAGCCCCAGCTCGCCGCCCAGCAGCCGTCCGAGCAGTCCCGCCGCCGCGGTCTTCGCCATGTCGCCCACGAGCGTCCAAAGCCCCGCGCCGAGTCCGAACACGCGCGCCGCGTTCGTCGCGCCGGCGTTGCCGCTGCCGCATTCGCGGATGTCCTTGCCGTAGCGCAGGCGCGTCAGCAAAAGCGAAAAGCTCAGCGAGCCGAGCAGATAACCCGCGACCGCCGCGAGGATATATTTCAGAATGGTCATATCAGCGCTTCCTTAAAAAAGAGATATCCCGACTACTATACCACATTTTTTCGAAATCGCAAGTAAATAAACCGTGAATTTATGGTGCGGCGCCGCCGGAGACTTATTTCTCCCCGCGGGCAAGGCGGGGAATGTCGCCGACGCCGCCCAGCACGATGCTGGGGCGATAGGCGAAGTCGTCGAGCGTTTTGCGCGTGGAGACGCCGGAGAGCACGAGCACGGTGGACATGCCGCTTTCCAGTCCGGAGATGACGTCCGTGTCCATGCGGTCGCCGATCATAACCGCCTCGGCGGAGTGGCAGTGCAGCAGGCGCAGCCCCGTGCGCATCATGAGCGGGTTCGGCTTGCCGCAAAAATAAGCCTGCCGCCCCGTCGCCATCTCGACGGGCGCGATGAGCGCGCGGCACGCCGGGGCGATGCCGTTTTCGATCGGACCGGAGACGTCCGAGTTCGCGCCGATGAGCTTTGCGCCCGCCAGCACAAGGTTCGTCGCCTTTGTCAGCGTCTCGATGGAGTAAGTCCTGCCCTCGCCGATGACAACATAGTCCGGGTTCACGTCGTTCATCGTGATCCCGGCGTCATAGAGCGCGTTCAGAAGCCCCGCCTCGCCGATAGCGAACACGGAGCAGCCGGGCGCCTGGTCGCGCAGGAACGCCGCGGTCGCGAGCGCGCTGGTGTAAAAATGCTCCTCCGGCACGTCCAGTCCCATGCGGGCGAGCTTTTGTTTCAGCTCCCGCGGGGTGTAGCCGCTGTTGTTCGTGAGGAAGAGATACTCCTTGTTCTCCTCGTGCAGCCACCGGATAAACTCCGCCACGCCGGGCAGAATGCGGTTCCCGTGGTAGATCACGCCGTCCATGTCGCAGATGAAGCCCTTTTTCTCGTTGAAGTTCACGCCGTCGGTTGTCATAGCCAAAAGCCTCCTTGCGTTTTTTCCTTT
>CALJDB010000276.1 GCA_938023775.1 uncultured Clostridia bacterium | reverse complement strand
CGGAGCTGAGGGGGCGCCTGCCCGAAGATTTTTCCCGTGAGGAAGGTGGACTATGAAGCTGTATCTGGATCTGGACAACTATGACTACCAGCCGGAGCGCTATAAATACGCGGTGGAGCAGATCATGCTGACGCTCTTTCCGGACGAGCGGCCGGAGTATCCGCCCTATACGACCGGGGGCTTCCGCGCCCGCGTCAGCCTGCGCGAAGCGGCGCAGTATGTCACGGCGGACACCGTCATCTATGACAGCATTTACCGCTACGTCGGGCGCTCGCGCGTCGCGCGCAGCGAGCTGCGCGGCACGGTGGTATCGGAGCGGCTGAAGCAGCGTATCATAAAGCAGAGCTTTTACCGCGCGGGCGTGCGCTATCTCGGCAAAAAGCCCGCGTGGGGTGCGCTCAGCGGCGTCCGCCCGGCGAAGCTGCTGCGCAATCTGCTGGACGAGGGAATGGGCGAAAAAGCAGCCTGCCGCCGCTTCCGGGAGCTCTACGACGTGTCGCCGGAGCGCACGGCGCTGACGCTGGACGCGGCGAAGCACGCCCGCGCGGCGCAGCGCGAGCTTGGCCCGCGGGACGTCTGCCTTTATCTCGGCGTGCCCTTCTGCCCGACGCGCTGCGCCTATTGCAGCTTCGTGAGCCAGTCGGTGGAGCGCAGTATGGCGCTCATCGAGCCCTTCACGGACGCGCTGCTGCGGGACGTCTCCGCAACCGCCGCCGCCGCGCGCGCAGCGGGGCTCCGACCCGTCGCGGTCTATTTCGGCGGCGGCACGCCGACGACGCTCTCGGCGGCGCAGCTCGACCGCGTCATCGCGCACATGCGGCGCGAATTTGACCTCTCCGCGTGCCGGGAGTTCACGGTTGAGGCGGGGCGTCCGGACACGATCACGGCGGAGAAGCTGGACGTGCTCGTCCGCGGCGGCGTAACGCGCGTCAGCGTCAATCCCCAGACGATGCAGGACGCCGTGCTGAACGCCATCGGGCGCCGCCACACGGCGGCGGACGTTGTCCGCGCGCTGGAGCTCGTCCGCGCGGCGGGGCAGCTTCAGGTCAACATGGATCTCATCGCCGGGCTCCCGGAGGACAGTCCGGAGGGCTTCAATAAAACGCTGGAGGAGGTCCTCGCGCTCGGCGCGGAGAACATCACGGTCCACACCCTCGCGCTGAAAAAGGGCTCGCGCATCACGCTCGAAGGCACGCGTCTGCCCGGCGCGGCGGAGGTCGGCGAGATGCTCGACGCGGCGCAGGCGGCGCTGCAAAGCCGCGGCTACGCGCCCTATTACCTCTACCGGCAGAAGTTTATGTCCGGCGGCTTTGAAAACGTCGGCTGGTGCCTGCCGGGGACGGAAAATCTCTACAATATCTGCATCATGGAGGAGCTCTGCTCCGTCCTCGCCATGGGCGCGGGCGGATCCACGAAGCTCACGCGCGGGAGCGGGCGGCTCTGCCGCTTTTTCGCCCCGAAATACCCGCAGGAATACATTGGCGGCATCGAAAAGGTCTGCGCCGACAAAGCGCAGATCGCCCAGTTTTATCAAGGAGGCACACTATGAGCTATTCTCTGACCGACATCAACTTCAAGACCGTCTCCGACCCGCGCGCGTTCTGCACCGAGTGCGACGCACGCTACGCCGCGGAGGTCGCCGAGGCGGCGGACAAGATCATCGCGAACTTGGCCCGCAGCCCGATCGTGCTGCTCTCCGGTCCGAGCGGCAGCGGCAAGACCACCACGGCGATGAAGATCACGGACGAGCTGCGCCGCCGCGGCGTCGGCACCCACTATGTCAGTCTGGACGACTATTTCATCACCGTCCGGCCCGACACCGTGCCCCGCACGCCGGAGGGCGAGATGGACCTTGAATCCCCGCTCTGCGTGGATATGGCGCTGCTCAATCGCCACTTCGACCAGCTCGCCCGCGGCGAGCGCATCTTCGTCCCGAAATACGAGTTTTCGCGCCAGATGCGCGTGCAGGAGCCGGGCAAGAGCATCAAGCTCGGAAAAAACGAGGTCGTCATCTTCGAGGGCATCCACGCGCTCAACGACATGATCAAGGACTCCCACCCGGAGGCGTTCAAGCTCTATATCAGTGCCCGCAGCGACGTGGAGTTTGAGGGCAAGGTCGTGTTCAAGAGCAGCTGGTTCCGCCTCGTGCGGCGGCTCGTGCGCGACTATAACTTCCGCGGCACGGACCCGCAGGAGACGATGAGCCGCTGGGCAAACGTCCTGCGCGGCGAGGCGAGTTATATCAAGCCCTTCATCGGCAAAGCCGATTACCAGTTCGACACCTCCTTCGCCTACGAGCTGGCGGTGATGAACGAAACGGCGACGAAGCTGTTCCAGTCCGTCCCGGAGGGCATCGAGCGCTTCGAGGAGCTCCGCGCCGTCCTCCCCGCCCTGCAGCTCTTCGGCGTCATAGCCGACGACTGCGTAGCCCCCGACGCCATGATAAGAGAGTTCATCGGCGGCGGCGTGTATGCGTACTGAAAGCAAAGTCAAAGCCGCCCTGCTCTGCGGTCCGTTTGGACCGCGGGCGGGGCGGCTTTCTGTTTTCAAAACTCGCCGAAGAGCAGATTCACGTCGCAGAGTCCGTTGATTCCGGCGACGGTGGTCAGCGCGCCGTACTGCCACATGCGGTATTCGTAGCGGTATTCGGGCACCTCGTGGTACCACGCGAGCCAGCCGTGGTATTTTTGCAGACGGGATAAGTCGAGCCGCAGATACGCCATAGACATATTGAAATACGTCATCGGCGTATAGCCCGCGGCGGCGACCGCGTCGCAGAAGACCTCGGTGCAGTCCGTGACCGCCGCCCAGTCGGGGCTCAGCGTCCGCGAGCCGCGGACGGCGACCTGCTCCCAGTCGAACACGACGGGGAAGGTGAGGTCGTAGCCCGCGATGAGCTCCAGCGTGTATGCCGCCTCCTCGCGCGCCTCGGCTTCCGTCAGCGCCTGCGAGAAGAAATAGACCCCGACGTCCAGCCCGGCGGCGAGCGCGCCTTCGATGTTGGCGCGGAAATATTTGTCCTCGTTCAAGCCCGCCGTGCTGCCGTAGCCGCGCCAGCCGCAGCGGATCATGGCAAACTCCACGCCGTCGGCGGCGACGGCTGCCCAATCGATGACGCCCTGATGCTCGCTGACGTCGATGCCGAAGCGGACGGTCGTGTCCGTGCCGGAATACGTGATCCTGCCGTTTTCCTCCGTGCGGAAGGCGGCGGTATCATAGCTGTTCGTGCGCAGCGAATGGTCCACCGGGGCGCGGAGCCCGGAGACGAACACGAAGTTTTCCGCAACATAGTCCAGCACGCCGCAGAGGATGACGCAGACCTCGCTGCGGCGCAGGGCGTCACCGCCGTTGAAAAGGCGCACGCCGGTGTCCACGCTGCCCTGCATGATCCCCACCTCATAAAGCGCGAGCGCGCTGGGGCGCGACGAGTCCGCGTAAGGCGAGGCGATCGCCGATGACGGCAGCTCCAGCGCCGCGGCGGTGAGGTCCGCGACCGCGTCGCGCGTGATGGGCGCGTCGAGATCCGTCACCGCGCCCTCGGCAAGATAGCTGCGGGACACGGCACAGCGCAGGTAAGCCGCCGCCCAGTGCTCGTCGTCCTCCGCCGTCTGCTCGGCGAAGCCCGCGGCGCGCAGCAGGAGCTTCAGCGCCTCGCCGTAAGTCACGTCGCGCTCCGGGCGGAACGAGCCGTCCGGGTAGCCGCTCACGACGCCGCCGGCGGCGAGCGTTTCTACATAGTCATAAAACCAGTCGCCCGCGGCGACGTCCGAAAAACGCGCCTCCGGCTCCGGCTCGGGTTCCGGCTCCGGCTGCTCGACGGGCGTCTCGCTCCAGAGCGCGGTGACGCGCAGGTTCTCCCCCGCCGTGTCGCCGTTTTCGAGCACCCTGCCGTCCGCCGTCTGCCAGCCGGCGAAATACCAGCCCGCGCGCGTCGGCACCGGGAGCGCGCCGTAGGGCTCTCCCGCCGGGAAAAGCGCGACGTCGAAGTCCGCGTTCTCGCCGCCGTTTGCGTTTAAGATCAGCCAGCACCAGCCGTCCGCCGTCGCGCTGTAATCGTCCGAGAGGAACATCTTCAGCTCCGCGACGCGGCGGCGCAGCAGCGGCTCATACACGCTGCTGCCGACGTGGCAGTAAACGCCGATGGCGTCCGCGATCTCGCGGGCGCTGTGGTTTTCGATGCCGTCGATGAGGTAGCCCGGCAGTCGGTTCCGGGCGTTCAGCCAGCTCGTGCCGATGTTATAGGAAAGACCGCACATCGCGTCAAACTGCCCTTGCGTGACGGCGACGCCGTAGCGAGTCAGGAAGGCGTTTACCGCGTCGGCGAAAAGCTGCATCTTTTGCCGCAGCAGCGCGTCCGCTTCCGATTCCGTGATGCCGTTCGGGTAGTCATACTGCCCGCAGGCGACGCCGTAGCCAATGTACCAGCCGGTGCCGTCGGAATAGGGCTTGGCGCGGAAGCCCTCGCCGTTTTTGATGTAAGTCACGAGCGCGTCGGAAAACGCCATCGTCTGCGCTGCGGCGCGGCTCGGCGCGGCGAGCGAAACGAGCAGCGCCGTCGCGAGCAGCGCGGACAGGAGCTTTTGCTTCATCTGGTTTTCTCCTTCTCTCCAAAATAAATTGCCGGGGCTCATTTTCCCATGAAAATGCATCATACATGCCGCAAAAGTGGGAAAATCGGTGAGACCCCGGCTGGGAAATTCAGGCTTTGGCGCGCCTTTTGCTCCGCGCCGCAGGGATGAGCAGCGCGAAGCCCGCGAGGGCGACGAATACGCCGGAAAACAGCGTTGTCTGAAGCCCGACCGTGTCGAGCAGCACGCCGCCGAGCAGACTCGCCGCAACGGAGGCGAGCGAGAGCATCGCGGTGATGAGCGTTTGCCCCTTCACGGCGTCCGCGCGGGGCACGCTCTCCTCCATATAGCGCACGGTGGCGGGGATGAAGACCGCGTAGCTGAGACCCTCCAAAAGCTGGGCGGCGAAGAGCGCCGGCATGGTGGACGCGAGGCAGATTGCGAGCTGCTTGCAGGCAAACATGAGCGCGGAGAAGCAGAGCAGCGTTCCGCTGCGGAAGCGGCGGAGCAGACGGCTGAAGAGAAACATCGCCGGCAGCTCCGTCAACGCGCACCAGCCGCCGAGCAGCCCGAGATCGCCCTCGCCGCCCCCGGCGCGCAGCACGACGCGGACGAGAAAGTTGGAATAGACCATGTGCGGCAGGTAAGCGAGCATAACGCCCGCCATCAGCAGCAGAAAGCGCGGATTATCGCGCAGAAACGCGCCGATTCCGCGGCTGTGCTCCCCCGGCGCGGCGGGCGCGGAAAAATCCGGTCCGCTCCGGCGGCATTGGACGAAAATCAGCGCCGTCACCGCGAGGAACGCCGCCGTTACGGCAAGCCCCGCAAAGGGCACCGCGTCCGTTCCCACCCGCCGGACGAGCAGACCGAGCGCGGCAGCGAAGACCGCGTAGCAGAGCGCGCCGGTCCCGCGCGCCGCGCCGAAGTTGATGTGCGCGCCGCGGAGGGCGAGCTCGAGGCAGAGACTGTTGCTAAACGGCTGCGCCATCTGATTGGCGCAGAGCAGCACGACATAGACCGCGGCGAGCAGCGCGCCGCGCTCCGCGCCGAAGCCGAGCGCAAGCAGTGCCGCCGCCATCACGCCGCCGAGCACAAGGAGTACATGCAGCACCGAGATCCGCCGGCTGCGGTCCGTAAGGTCCGCCGCGAGCGGCTGGAGCACCAGCGCCGCAACGGTGCCCGCGCCGAGCGTGAAGCCGATCTCGCGGTTTGTGCAGCCCCGCGCAAGCAGCAGCGCCGAGGCATAGCCCGAAACCGCCGCGCCAATCGCCGTATAAGCGCCGAGCGCCGCAGTGTATTCCGGTCCGAAGCGCGATGACAATGGTTTCATAGTCAGAAAGCGTCCTCCATTCATAATAGGGGCCACGCCGGAGCATGGTAGCAGAAACCGCCGGATTTTGCAAGCGCTTTTCGACAGATTCCAAAAACACAAAAGCCCCCGCCGTCCGGCGGGGGCTTGGAGTTTTTATCGCTTATACTGCTTCTTTACACGCTTTCGCGAGCATTTTAATATTCTCAAGCGGCGTATTCGCGCCCAAGTCGCAGCCGGGGGCGAGGATCAGACCGCGGCGGGCGGCGGTTTGGATGCGTCCGGCGGCTTCGGCGTAGACCTCCTCCGGCGTTCCGGAGAGGAGCGCGCCGGCAGGGTTGATGTTGCCCATGATGACCATCTCGCCCTGCGCGTCGGCGAGAGCGGTGTCCAGATCGACGAGGTAATCGCAGGAGAACGCCCGGACGCCGATGGCGCGCAGCGAGCTCACGCGCGAGCCGGAGGCGCCGCAGACGTGGGTGAAGAAATACTTATACTCGCCGAGCTCATCCTTCAGATTCTTCAGCGCGGGCACGACCCACTCGTCGAACATCTGCTGGCTGATCATGCTGCCGCTGCCGACGGGCTCCGCGGGCAGCGCAATCTCGCAGCCCGCTTCGTGCAGCAGGTGGAACATCTCCGCACTGACGGCGGTGGTGAAGTCCAGCAGCTGCGCCACGAGCTCCGGGTCCTCCATCGTCATCACGACGAAGTCCTCCGTTCCGACCATCACCGCCGCCATGGTGAACGGACCGGCGATGTCGCCCAGCAGGTATTTCTCCGCGCCGACCAGCTCAGAAACGCCGCGGGTCTGGCGCAGCATACCCTGCACGAACTCGTTCGCGAGCAGCTTTTCGCGGATCGTGGACTTGTCCAGCAGCGGGATCTGGGTCTCCGGATCGTCCAGCGCGCGGCCGGTATCCACCGAGCAGCCCGGCTTGTCGATGCTGATGGGGCAGCCGAAGGCGTTCAGGCAGGCGGTGAACACGCCGGAAACGGCGCTGACAACGTCCGTGTCCAGCTCGTTCGTCCACTTCACGATCTCCGCCGCGCCGCCGTCCGGACTGCCGTAGAGCTCGCGGTAGGAGCGGTTTTCGGTCTTTGCGATCCACGCGCCGCCGTCCACGAGGCAAAACGGGATGCGGTCCGTGGGCTGGTGGTTCAGTACGGCGTCGATGCGTTCCTTATGTGTCATAGGTGCGTCCCTCTTTTCGTCGTTTTTATGCCGCCATTATAAGCCGGGGAAAGGGCTGGGAAATAGAAGTTTTCTGCACAGTTCGGTAAATATTTATGATTTGCGCGGCAAAAAGCGGCGGGCGGCGGGGAAAATGCGCTTTGGCTTGCCTCGGCGCGCGGCGCTGTGGTATAATGGGTTCACCACGCATAAGGAGCTTTTTTCATGTCCGGAGCAAGCGAAAAACCGAATAATCACCTGACTATCGGCGTCCTCGCCCATGTCGACGCCGGGAAGACGACCCTGAGCGAGGCGATTTTATACGCCGCGGGCGCGGTGCGCGCGCCGGGGCGCGTCGACCATGGCGACACCGCGCTGGACACCCACGCGCTGGAGCGGCGGCGCGGGATCACGATCTTTTCCGCGCAGGCGGAGTTTTCTTACGGCGGTATGGAATTCACGCTGCTGGACACGCCGGGGCACGCGGATTTTTCCGCGGAGATGGAGCGCACGCTCGGCGTGCTGGACTGCGCCGTACTGGTCGTCAGCGCGTCGGACGGCGTGCAGGCGCACACGGAGACGCTCTGGCGGCTGCTGCGGCGCTACGCGGTGCCGACGGCGCTGTTCGTAACGAAAATGGACCTCGACGCCGCGGACGGTCCCGCCGTGCTCGGCGCGCTGCGCGCGGAGCTCGGCGAGCATATCCTCGATTTCACCGCCCGCCCGGCGGACGAGGAGCTCGCCCTTTGCAGCGAGGCGCTGCTCGAGCGCTTCAGCGCGGCGGGGCGGCTTTCGGACGCGGACATCGCGGCGGCGTTTGTGCGGAGGGAGGTTTTTCCCTGCCTCTTCGGCTCCGGACTGCGGGGCGAGGGCGTGACGGCGCTGCTGGACCTGCTCGTGCGCCTCGCGCCGGAGACGGCTTATCCGGAGGCGTTCGGCGCGCGGGTATTCAAGATCACCCACGACGCCGCCGGGCGGCGGCTGACCCATGTGAAGCTCACGGGCGGCGCGCTCGCCGTGCGGCAGGCGCTGCGCTACCGCGGCGCGGACGGCGGGGAGCGGGAGGAGAAGATCACCCAGCTCCGCCTTTATTCCGGCGAAAAGTTCACCGCGGCGGACGCCGTGGACGCCGGGCGCGTCTGCGCCGTCGTGGGGCTCAGCGCAACTTACGCCGGGCAGGGACTCGGCGCAGAGCCGGACGCCGCGCCGCCCGCGCTCGCCCCGGCGCTCACCTATGCGCTGCATCTGCCGGACGGTGCGGACGCCGCCGCGGTGCTGCCGAAGCTCAAAACGCTCGAAGAGGAGGACCCGCTGCTGCGCTTCGTCTGGGACGCGCGGCTGCGCGAAATTCAGGTGCAGCTGATGGGTCCGGTGCAGATCGAGGTGCTGGAGAGCCTCATCGCGGAGCGCTTTTCGCTCGCGGTGAAGGTCGGCGCGGGGCGCATCCTCTACCGCGAGACGATCGCCGCGCCGGTCGAGGGCGTCGGCCACTATGAGCCGCTGCGCCACTATGCGGAGGTCCACCTGCTCTTAGAGCCGCTGGAGCCGGGCAGGGGGCTGGAATTTGAGACCGACTGCCCGCCGGACACGCTGGACATAAACTGGCAGCGCCTCATCCTGACCCACCTCGCGGAAAAGCAGCACCTCGGCGTTCTGACCGGCTCGCCGCTGACGGACGTGCGCATCACGCTGCTCGCCGGGCGCGCGCACCTGAAACACACCGAGGGCGGCGACTTCCGGCAGGCGACTTACCGCGCCGTGCGGCAGGGGCTGATGCGCGCCGAGAGCGTGCTGCTTGAGCCCTATTACAGCTTCCGCCTCGAAGTGCCGCTCGCCGCCGTGGGCAGAGCCATCAGCGACCTGCGGGTGCGGCACGCGGAATTTGAGACCCGCAGCGGGGAGACCTCCGCCGTGCTGGACGGCACCGCGCCGGTCAGCACGCTGCGCGATTATCCGACGGAGGCTGCGGCATACACCGGCGGGCGGGCGCGCTTTTCCTGCTGCATGGCGGGCTACCGCCCTTGCCACAACACCGACGAGGTCGTCGCCGCGCTGGGCTACGACCCGGAGCGGGACCTCGATAACCCCGCGGATTCCGTATTTTGCGCCCACGGCGCGGGCTTCACCGTAAAGTGGGACGCCGTCGGCGAATACTGCCACGTCGACAGCGGCTTCGGCAGGCCCGAGCCGCTGCCCGCGCCGCGGCTGCGCATGGGCAATCTCAGCATCGACGAGCGCGAGTTGGAGGCGATCATGACGCGTGAATTCGGTCCCGTCCGCCGTCCCATGTACCGGAAGCCGACCGCGCCGGCGGATGAATGCGAGCTCGTCTACCGCCCGCAGAAGGAGCTCGTCGTGGTGGACGGCTACAATGTCATCTTCGCGTGGGACGAGCTGAAGGCGATCGCGGCGGACAGCCTCGACGCGGCGCGCGCCCGCCTTGCGGAGATTCTGGTCAATTACCGCGGCTTCACGGGGAACGACGTCGTGCTCGTGTTCGACGGCTACGCCGTGCGCGGCAATCCGGGCGAAAAGAGCGCGCAGGGCGGCGTCCGCGTCGTCTACACGAAGGAAAACGAGAGCGCCGACCTCTATATCGAGCGGCTGCTGCACGATATCGGCAAAAACGACCGCGTCCGCGTGGTCACGAGCGACAATCTCATCCGGCTCTCCGCCCTCGGCAGCGGCATCCGCCGCACGAGCGCGCGGGAGTTCGGCAACGAAATGGACTGGGTGATGGAGCAGATCGCCGCCGTTCTCCGCCGCAGCGCGGCGGGGAGCCACCTCGTCCGGGCGAAGGAGGGAAAGATCGAATGACGGAGGAAGAGCTGCTGCGGCGCGCCGAGGACCTCGCCCTGCGCGCTTCCCGCCGCGGGGAGCTGACCCACAGCACCTTTCTGACCCCGGCGGAGTGCGCTCTGCTGAGCCGCCGGCGTCCCGCCGCGGACTGCGTGATGCTGCTCCACGGCGGCGTTCCCGGCGCGGAGCGGCGCGCGGCGTTTTTCCTGCCCGACTGGATGGACGCGGAAGCCTTCGAACCACAGGAGCATCTCTGCGCCATCGAGCTCACCGCCCGCTTCGGCGAGCCGTGCCACCGGGACTATCTCGGCGCGGCGCTCGGTCTCGGCGTCGGGCGCGAGTGGCTGGGGGATATCCTCATCGAAAAAAACGTCGCCCACCTCATCTGCCTGCCGAGCGTGAAGGAGCATCTGCTGCTGAATCTGGACAAGGTGGGCCGCTGGGGGGTCAAGGCGCGCGAGGTGCCGCTCGCGGCGGTGCCTGTGCCGGAGAAGCAGCTGCGCGAGGTGACGTTCTCGGTGAAAAGCCCGCGGCTGGACGCCGTGTGCGCCGGGATGTTCGGGCTCTCCCGCTCCGCCGCCGCCGAAGCGATCGCGCAGGGGCTCGTCACGAAAAATTACGTCCCCTGCCAGAAACCCGACGCCCCCATAGCCCCCGGCGACATCCTCTCCCTCCGCGGGAAGGGCAAGGGCGAGGTCGCCGAGGTCGGGGATGCGCTGACGCGGAAGGGACGGGTGTTTGTCCGCGCCGGGGTGTATGTGTGAGCAAAATCATAATGTGTCCACCTTCGGCGGGCACATTATTTGATATTAGGGAGCTTCGCGCCCGCACGGCGCGAGGCTCTTTTTTTACAAATCAGAAAAATTTCAAATTCACTATTAACAAATCAAAACTATTGCATATAACGCAGTAGTGCAAGGTGAACATTTGAAAGGAGGCAGCTATGAACAGTCAGTATAAAAAGGGCGTGCTGGAGCTCTGCGTGCTCTCGATGCTGCGCCATCGCGACCGCTACGGCTACGAGGTCTCGGAGCAGCTCGCGCGCGCCATGGACATCGCGGACGGCACCGTTTACCCCATCCTGCGCAAGCTGAAGGCGGACGGTATGGTGATGACCTATTTGCAGGAGGAGAGCGGCGGACCGCCGCGGAAGTATTACCGCCTGACGGAGCTCGGGCGCGAAACGTTTGAAGCCGACCGCGCGGAATACCTGCGCTTTGCGGCCGCGGTCGCGGAAATGCTGAACAGGGAGGATGAAGAAAATGATCAGAAATGATCAGAAATGAATTTATGACCCGCCTTTCCGCGGAGCTGCGCAGCAATCATGTTGCGGACGCTGCGGACACCGAGGAGGAATATGAGCAGCACTTTGCCTTCAAGCTCGCCGACGGCTACAGCGAGGAGGAGATCGCCGCGAAGCTCGGCGCGCTGTTTTTCCTGCTGCTCGCGGCTTGGGGACTCGTGATGGCGGCTGCCGCCGTCGCCTTTGCCGGAACTGCGGTCTGCCTGCTCGCAGGCTGGGGCATGAACGGGCTGCTCCCGCCGGCACCCTACTGGTGCGGCGCGGTCGCGGCGCTCGCGCTGCTCGCGCTCGCCGTGCTCGCCGCTGCCAGCAGAACGCCCTTGCGGAGAGCGCCGGGCGCGCCGCGCTGCCGGAGCTGCCCGCCGCGACGCAGCTTCAGCCGAAGACCGCGCGCCGCGATGACCGCGCTGCTTATCTTCGCCGTCTGCTTCGTGCTGACTTATATCGTCTGCGCCGTGAGCACCGGGAACGTGCAGTTCTGGCATACTTGGGGCTGGTTCGGAAAGCTGGCGATCTGACTGCTCGGTCTGAAGGCCTTTGCCCTCGCCGGGGACACGGGCAGGCTGCTCATCTATATTCTGCTGGACGCCGTTCCCGTCCGCCAAGTGCTGCCGGAGGCGCTCTGGTGCGTCGCCGTCCCGGCGTTTTATCTTCTCGCCGCGGCGTTTGTGGTGCTGACCGCCCGCGCCTTGCCAATCCCGGCAATGCGTGTTAAAATGCTTCCATCCAAACGATAAAAGGAAGCTTTTTTCATGAAACGAACCCTGATTCAATACAACGCGCCGACGACGCTGACGTTTGCGCTGCTGAGCCTTGTTGTGCTGGGGCTCGGCGCGCTGACGAAGGGGGCGTCGACGCTGCGTTTTTTCTGCGTTTACCGCTCGCCGCTGACGGACTGGCTCACCTATCCGCGCTTTTTCACCCACGTTCTGGGCCACAGCAGCTTTTCCCACTACGCGGGCAACATCACGCTGATGCTCGTCCTCGGTCCGCCGCTGGAGGAGCGCTACGGCAGCCGGACGCTGCTCTGGACCATCCTTGCGACGGCGTTTATCTCCGGGCTGGCACAGTGGCTGCTGTTCCCCTCCACCGCGCTGCTGGGTGCGAGCGGCATCGTGTTTATGATGATCCTGATGTCCTCCCTCGGCGGCGCGCGGGGGCGCGGTATTCCGCTGACGCTCATCCTCGTGTTCGCCATCTATGTCGGCGGCGAAATCTATGACGCCGTCACCGCGCGCGATAACGTCTCCCAGCTCGCCCATATCATCGGCGGCTGCTGCGGCGCGGGCTTCGGGCTCTGGCTGCGGAAGGCGAGGTGAGGCGGATGCTGACGCTCTATAAGCCGCGGCGCGGCGAGCTCGCCTTCCGCGCCGCGCTGCTCGCGGACGAGGCGACGATGGCGTATAACCGCGCTTACGGGGGCACGATCGCGTTCCCGCCGGAGCGCTGGGACGATTGGGCGGCGCGCTGGCTGGATGCGCCGGAGACGGCACGGTTTTACCGCTATCTGCGCGATGCGGAAACCGGCGAGGACATCGGCGAGGCAGCCTATCACTTGGACCCGGAGCGCGGCGTTTATCTCTGTGACGTGATCGTCCGCGCCGACCGCCGGGGATGCGGCTATGGTGCCGCGGGGCTCCGATCGCTCTGCGCCGCCGCAAAGGAGAACGGCGTCCCCGCCCTGTGGGACAACATCGCCGCCGACAACCCCGCCGTCGCGATGTTCCTGAAGCAGGGGTTTCGCGTTGCGGAACGCGATGACGAGGTCGTCTGGGTCATGAAGGAGTTATAAAAAAGACCGCCTGCGGGCGGTCTCTCATTTTTGCTTTTATCGGTTGAACCCCTTCTTCAGACAGCGCTGGATGATCGCGTAGAACACGACCGTGAGCAGGGCGGAGGCGGCGCAGACGAGAAAGGAGGCGACGTAGGCGCCGGTGGCGGTGAAGAGTGCGTTGCTGACGGCGTTGAAGACGATGGACGAGAGTCCGAGCGCCAGCATGCCGAAGCCGTAGTTCGTGCCGGAATATTTCTGGCCGAAGAGGTCCGTACACGCCGCGGGGAAGACCGCCGCCGGTCCGCCGAAGGCGAAGACGGTGAGCAGCGCCGTTGCGAAATAGCCCGCGCCGCCGATGAAGGTCAGCAGCAGGGCGCAGACGGTCGTGATGCCGCTCAGGACATAGACGGTGCGGATGCGGCCGAGGCGGTCGGAGAGCGTGCTCATCACGAGGCGGCCCGCCGCGTTGAACACGCCGGTCAGCGAAACACAGACGACGGCGGCGCTCTGGCTCAGCCCGCGGGCGATGCCGAGCCCCTTGACGAGCGGGGTCAGCACGTTCCATGCCGCGTTATAAAAGAACAGACCGCCGACCATGCACCAGAACGGCATGGTGCGGAACGCCTCGCGGAAGGGCATATCGCGCGCGGCATCCGTCGCGCTGTGCTCCGTGTGGGGCAGCGCGGCGAGATAGTCCTTGCCCGGCGCGCGGATGAGCAGGCAGCTCCCGAAGCCGACGACGGCGACGCCGATCGCCAGCACGCGCAGCGTCGCGGAGATCGTCATCTCCCGCAGCAGGGTGCTGATGACCGGGCTGAACACCACGGAGCCAAGCCCAAACGCCGCCGTGCCGAGTCCGGAGGCGAAGCCGCGGCGGTGGGGGAACCAGCTCTGGAGGCAGAAGAGCCCGGAGTTGAACGTAAAGCCCACGCCGATGCCGCCGAGGGTGCAGTAAGTCAGGTAAAACAAGACCGGCTTCGTGCCCTGCGGGAGGAGGGAGGAGCTCAGCAGCCCGGCGCAGAACAGCGCGATGCCGAGCAGGCTGATGCGCTTCGCGCCGAAGCGGACGTTCAGCGCGCCGCCGGCGAAGCTGCCGGCGCAGAAGCCGAAGACCATAAAGCTGCTCACCAGATTCGCCGGGGAGAGCGCCCAGTGGAAATACGTCATCGCGTCCGCGCGGAACACGCTCCAGAGATAGACCACGCCGACACAGAGCTGGCTCAGCAGACAGCCAATCACCGGCGCGAGGGGGACCTTTTGTTTCTGCATACGGATCACCTAAGATAAAAAATTTTAATGATATCCTATCATTTTTTTGAGGAAGATGCAAGAGGAATCGCCACAAATAAAAATTCGGTTCCACAAGAGCCTCCGCTTGTAACAGGCACGCCGCCCCGTCCCG
>CALJDB010000275.1 GCA_938023775.1 uncultured Clostridia bacterium | reverse complement strand
GGCGAGGGCGCGCTGCGCCAGCATTTTCTGGATATGGGCGTCATCCCCGGCGCGCGGGTGAAGCTGATGAAGCTCGCTCCGATGGGCGACCCGATGGAGCTTCGCATCCACGGCTATGAGCTGACGCTGCGGCTCGCCGATGCGGCGCAGATCGGGGTTGAGCCCCTCGCCGCTGCGGAGCGCCCGCGGGACGGGCACCGCGACTATCCCCAGCGCGAGCACCCGCACGATGCGGACCACCCCGGGCTCGGCGAGGAGGGGCGCTATCATGCAAAATCGGACGGTAAGGAGCTGCCGGAGGGTGCGCTGCTGACCTTTGCTCTCGCCGGGAACCAAAACTGCGGCAAGACGACGCTTTTCAACGCTCTCACGGGCTCCAACCAGCACGTCGGCAACTTCCCCGGTGTCACCGTGGACCGAAAATCCGGTGCCATCCGCGGGCACGCGGACACCGAGGTCACAGACCTTCCGGGCATTTATTCCCTCTCGCCCTACTCAGCGGAGGAAATCGTCTCGCGCCAGTTCATTCTGGAGGAGAAGCCGACATGCATCATCAACATTGCCGATGCGACGAACATCGAGCGCAACCTCTATCTCACAATGCAGCTGATGGAGCTGGACACGCCGGTCGTGCTCGCACTGAACATGATGGACGAGGTGCGCGGCAACGGCGGCACGATCCGCATCAATGAAATGGAAGCGATTCTCGGCGTTCCCGTCGTGCCGATCTCTGCCGCGCACGAGGAGGGCATCGACGAGCTCGTGCGCCACGCGATGCACATCGCGCGCTATCAGGAAAAGCCGGGTCGCGTCGATTTCTGCGACGAGCACGCCCACGGCGGCGCGGTCCACCGCTGCCTCCACGGCATTATGCACCTCATTGAAGACCACGCAGAGGCGGCGGGCATCCCTCTGCGCTTCGCCGCAAGCAAGCTTGTCGAGGGCGACGCGCTTGTAACAGAGGCGCTGAACCTCAGCGAAAACGAGCGCGAGATGGTGGAGCACATCGTCGTCCAGATGGAGTCCGAGCGCGGGCTAGACCGCGCCGCGGCAATCGCGGATATGCGCTTCGACTTTATCCACCGCCTCTGCGCGCGCACGGTCGTCCGCCCGCGTGAAAGCCGCGAGCATATCCGCAGCCGCAAGATCGACCGGGTGCTGACCGGGAAATATACCGCCATTCCGGCGTTTATCGCCATTATGGCGCTGGTGTTTTACCTCACCTTCAACGTCGTCGGTGCGGCGCTGCAAGGTCTGCTCGCCCGCGGGATCGACGCGCTGACTGCGCTCACGGACGGCGCGTTCGCCGCGGCGAACGTCAACCCCGTTATCCACTCGCTCGTTATCGACGGCATTTTCGGCGGCGTCGGCAGCGTGCTGAGCTTCATCCCGATCATCGTCGTGCTGTTTTTCTTCCTGTCCATGCTCGAAGACAGCGGCTACATGGCGCGCATTGCCTTCGTCATGGACAAGCTGCTGCGCCGTCTCGGTCTCTCCGGGCGCAGCATCGTGCCGATGCTCATCGGCTTCGGCTGCACGGTGCCGGGCGTCATGGCGAGCCGCACGCTGCCGAGCGCGCGGGACCGGCGCATGACGATCGTGCTGACGCCGTTTATGTCCTGCACCGCCAAGCTGCCGATCTACGGATTTTTCACGGCGGCATTCTTCCCCGGGCGCGGCGGGCTCGTGATGCTCGCGCTCTATCTGCTTGGAATTTTGGTCGGCGTGCTCGTGGCGCTTGCTTCCAAGAATACGCTCTTCAAGGGCGAGGCGGTGCCCTTCGTGATGGAGCTGCCGAATTACCGCCTGCCGGGGCTCAAAAATGTCGCCCATCTGCTTTGGGACAAGGCGCGCGACTTTTTGCAGCGCGCGTTTACGGTCATTTTTCTCGCATCCATCGTCGTTTGGTTTCTCCAAACCTTCGATTTCCGCCTGAACGTCGTGGCGGACGCGAGGGACTCCATCCTCGCCGTCATCGCGGGCTTCCTCTCCCCGGTGTTCGCGCCGCTCGGCTTCGGCGACTGGCGCATCGTAACGGCGCTTGCCGCGGGCTTTATGGCGAAGGAGAGCGTTGTCTCAACACTGACGGTCCTGCTGGGCGGGGCGGCGGTGACGAGCATTCTGACGCCGCTTTCCGCCGCGGCGCTGCTCGTGTTCTGCCTGCTCTACACCCCCTGCGTCGCCGCCGTCGCAGCCATCCGGCGCGAGCTGGGCGGACGTTGGGCGGCGCTCGTTGTTGTGTTCCAGTGCGTCTTAGCGTGGCTCTGCGCCGCAGCTGTCCACGCGGTCGGGAGTCTGTTATGAAAAAGACCTTCGCCGAACTTTCGGCGAAGGTCTTTTTTTATTCTTCGTGCTCGCTGTGTGTAAATTCGTTTGCGGTCTCCTCCGTGGTGCCGGTCCAGCTTTTGTCGGCGCGGGGGACGAAGAGGAACTTGCGGACCACGAACAAAATTGCGATGGCGACAACGCAGAGGAGGCTCTCCCCCATCGAATACTGCTCGATGATGAGGTGGCGCGCCAGTGTGAAGAGCAGGACCTCGATCACGGCGTCCATGCTGTGGCGGCAGAGCATTTTCAGGAACTCAATACCGACCGCGGCGTTCAGACACATGGCGAGGAAGCGGTTGAACGTGGCCTCATCAAACAGAAAGTCC
>CALJDB010000274.1 GCA_938023775.1 uncultured Clostridia bacterium | reverse complement strand
GGCCGAAGTGCTTGCAGCACATCAGGATGCTCTTGACGTTGACTTCGAAGGTGCGGTCCCACTCATCCATCGGATGGTCGAACGCGGAATACTTCTTGTTGTAGCCCTGGGAGTTGACGAGAATGTCGACATGGCCGTGATCCTTCACAAAGTCGGCAGCCAGCTTCTCAATGGCTTCTTCGCTGGTGACGTCGCAGGTGTAGTAGCCGACGGTGCAGCCGGACTCTTCCTTGATCTTGGCGCACGCCTTCTTCAGCTTCTCCTCGCCGCGGCTCGCGATGGAAACATCCGCGCCCGCCATAGCGAGACCCTTGGCGATAGCCTGTCCGATGCCGCCGCCGCCGCCGATGACGATCGCGGTCTTACCCTTCAGAGAGAACATAGTAAAACGCTCCTTTACAAATTTGATTTCTGAAAATAAAGCAGACGGTGATACGATAAAAATATGTATGCTCCTTGCTTTGTTTTCAGCTTACTCGCTTTCCGCTTTTTGGGCAAGGTGACAGTATTTTGATATGGTGGGGCAAATTTTGTGTTTTGCGCGCCGACAGCCCCGCCGGACGGTTTTTGACGCCCGGAAAGCCAAAATTTGACCCCCATAATCCAAGGAGGACCGCCTTGCGCCGGAGCGGTTTCTTGTGTATGCTAATCGTGTAGGTTTGTGACTATTATAATAATAAAATTTGCACCAAACTTTTATCACGAAACGAAGGAAGGAATCAGACAACTATGAAAGAAGCTGTTATCGTATCCGCCGTTCGTCTGCCGGTCGGCAGAGTCGGCGGCGCACTCGCCAAGATCCGCCCTGAGAAGCTCGGCGGCATGGTCATCCGTGAGGCGCTCAAGCGCGGCAAGGTCGACCCGAACATGGTCGACGAGTGCATTTTCTGCTCCTGCGACAACGAGGACATCAAGATCGCCGCGCGTGTCATCGCGCTTGAGGGCGGCCTGCCCATCAACGTTCCCGGTTACCAGATCCAGCGCGGCTGCGGCTCTTCCCTGACTGCCGTCTGGGACGCCGCGATGATGATCCAGACCGGCTTCGCCGAGACTGTCGTCTGCGGCGGCGCGGAGAGCACCACCTTTGCCCCCTATCTGATGAACAAGCCGACCCGCGCCTATTCCCAGATGCCGATGCCCTGGTGCGAGCCGATCTTCAGCCCGAAGGAGTACGGCAACCTGCCGAACGGCCCCACGGCGGACAACATTGCAAAGCGCTTCGGCATCACCCGTGAAGACTGCGACGCCTTCGCCGTCGAGAGCCACCGCAAGGGCGCCGAGGCTTATCGCAACCACCGCTTCGATGAGCAGATCCTCCCGGTCGAGGTCGCGCTCAAGGGCGGCAAGACCATGACCTTCGACCGCGACGAGCCCCTGCGCGACGATTGCAGCATGGAGAGCCTCGCGAAGCTGCGTCCCTCCTTCGCGCCGGACGGCGTCTGCACCGCTGGCAACTCCTCCCCGCTGGTCGACGGCGCGAGCTGCGTCATCGTCATGGAGCGCGAGAAGGCGGAGAGTCTCGGCCTCGACATCCTCGCCAAGGTCACGAACTTTGCCGATGCCGGCTGCGAGCCGTCCATCATGGGCGAGGGTCCTGTCCACGCCTGCCGCAAGCTCTTCAAGAAGACCGGTCTCACCTGGGACGACATCGACCTCATCGAGATGAACGAGGCGTTCGCCGCCCAGTCCGTCCACTGCGTGCGCGAGCTGAACATGCCCGTTGAGAAGCTGAACGTCAACGGCGGCGCCATCGCGCTGGGTCACCCGTTCGCCGCGACCGGCACCATCCTCGTCACCAAGATGGTCTACGAGATGCGCCGCACCGACGCGCAGCGCGGCGTCGTGACCTTCTGCATCGGCGGCGGTCAGGGCGTTGCCCTGCTGCTGGAGAAGCCCTGAGCTTCCCGATAAGCCCGAAGTAAACATACTACAATAAATTAACAATACGAAAAGGAGAACGCTAATCATGAAGACCATCATTACCGCATCCCTGACCGGTGCTGTTACCCCGAAGGCCAAGTGCCCCGCTCTGCCCATCACCCCGCGCGAGATCGCCGAGGACGGCATCAAGTGCTGGAAGGCAGGCGCCTCCATCCTCCATCTGCACATGCGCGACGATAACGGCTTCGGCACCATGGATCCCGCCAAGTTCCGCGAGACCGTCCACATCCTGAAGGAAGAGGGCTGCGATGCGCTGCTCTGCCTCACCACCTCCGGCGAGCTCGGCGTTTCCGACGAGCGCCGCATGGAGCACATCATCGAGCTCAAGCCCGAGCTCGCCACCTTCGACTGCGGCACCCTGAACACCGGCGACGGCATCTTCGAGAACAGCTTCGACTTCCTGACCAAGCTGGGCAAGACCATGCAGGAGAACGGCATCAAGCCGGAGGTTGAGATCATGGACATCGGCATGATGAACGCCTGCAAGTGGTACGCCGATCACGGCGTGCTGACCGCTCCGGTCCACTACCAGTTCGTTCTGGGCTTCGGTCTGTTCGGCGCTCCCGCCACTCCGCAGAACCTCTGCTACATGCTCGACAAGCTGCCCGCCGGCTCCACTTGGTCCGCTTTCGGCACCGGCACCGCCCATATGCCCATCCTTTACTCCGCCATCGCCCTCGGCGGCAACGTCCGCGTCGGCCTTGAGGACAACATCTGGTATCAGAAGGGCGTTCCCGCCACGAACCTGATGCTCGTCGAGCGCGCCGCCCGCGTCGTCAAGGAGTACGGCAACGAGGTCGCCACCACCGCCGACGCCCGCGAGATCCTCGGCCTGAACAAGTAAGCGAGGGACGGCAGCATGGCTGAATTCAAGAAAGTCGCATTCGTCGGCGCCGGTCTGATCGGCAGCGGCCTTGCGCTCAACTGCATCACCCACGGCGTTCCCGCCGTGCTCCAGACCCACTCCAACGTCGAGCGCTGCCGCGCCCGTCTGGAGGAAGGCCTGAACTTCTTCGAGGAGAACAACGTCATCACCCACGAGCAGCGCCTCGAAGCCGAGGCCCTCGCCACCATCACCACCTCCGTCGAGGAGGCTGTGACCGGCGCGGACTTCATTCAGGAGTCCGGTCCGGACGCCATCGAGAAGAAGTGGGCGCTCATCGAGGAGATCGAGAAGTACGCCTCTCCCGAGGCTATCATCGCGACCAGCACCTCCAGCAAGTCCATCACGCAGGTGTTCGAGAAGGCGGCGCACCCCGGCCGCTGCATGGGCGGTCACCCCTATAACCCCGCCTATCTCATCCCCGTGATCGAGATCACCAAGGGGCAGAAGACCGAGGACAAGTACGTCGCTGTTGCCAAGGAGTTCTACAGCGCCATCGGCAAGGAGCCCGTCGTTCTGAACAAGGAAGTCATCGGCTTCATCTGCAACCGCTTCCAGAGCGCCATCCACCGCGAGGTCGTCGACCTCGTCGAGAACGGCGTCTG
>CALJDB010000273.1 GCA_938023775.1 uncultured Clostridia bacterium | reverse complement strand
TTTATCCAAGCGACCCGTTCGGCTTTTCCTGGCGTGTTCCTTTGGATATATGCTTCGCAGCTTCTCCTTGACATCCTTCAAAAACTCTGTATAATATATTCAACACCTGTCAAGACACATCGCGTTTCAGGAAAAGGAGAGGGCTTATGGAAAAGCTTCGGGCATTTCTGCGGCGGAAGGACATCGTTTTTTCGCCGAAACGTTATTTCATCGACGCGCTGGCGGCGATGGCGCAGGGACTTTTCTGCACCCTGCTGATCGGCACCATTCTGGACACGCTGGGCAGCCAGTTCCACATCGGCTTCCTGACCGCCGCGGTCGCGACCGTCGGCAAGGGCGAAGCCGCCGTGCATTACACGGTCGGCGGGATCTGCTCGGCGATGGTCGGACCCGCAATGGCGGTCGCCATCGGCTCGGCGCTCCATGCGCCGGGCATGGTGCTCTTCTCACTCGCGGCGGTCGGCTTCGCCACGAACGCGATGGGCGGCGCGGGCGGACCGCTCGCGGTCTTCGTCGTCGCGGTCGTCGCGGCGGAGTGCGGCAAGGCGGTCAGTCGGGAGACGAAGGTCGACATCCTCGTCACCCCGCTCGTGACGGCGCTCGTCGGCATCGGACTTGCGCGGCTCGTCGCCGCCCCGATCGGCACGGGCGCGAGTTATGTCGGGCGGCTCATCATGTGGGCGACGGAGCTCCAGCCGTTTCTGATGGGTATCATCGTCTCCGTCGTCGTCGGCGTGGCGCTGACGCTGCCGATCTCCAGCGCGGCGATCTGCTCCGTGCTGGGCCTGACGGGGCTCGCCGGCGGCGCGGCGGTCGCGGGCTGCTGCGCCCAGATGGTCGGCTTCGCCGTCATGAGCTTCCGCGAAAACCGTTGGGGCGGGCTCGTGAGTCAGGGGCTCGGCACCAGTATGCTCCAGATGGGCAACATCGTGCGCAATCCGCGGATCTGGCTCCCGCCCACCGTCGCGAGCGCGATCACGGGTCCCGTCGCGACCTGCCTCTTCCGGCTGGAGATGAACGGCGCGCCGGTCAACTCCGGCATGGGAACCTGCGCGCTCTGCGGTCCCATCGGCGTGTGGAGCGGCTGGGTCGCGCCCAGCGCGCAGGCGCTTGCGGAGGGCGCGGAGGCGCTCTCGCCGAGCGCCATGGACTGGATCGGGCTCGCGCTCGTCGCCGTTGTGCTCCCCGCCGTGCTGAGCTGGCTCGGCGGCGCGCTGCTGCGAAGGCTCGGCTGGATCCGCGAGGGGGACCTGAAACTCGACTGAAAACGTGCGGAGCTTTGTCCGCTGTATAAGGACTTTGTTCTGCAACCATAATGTTTTCGTTATCAATTGTGAAAAGCGCCGCGAAAAGCGGCGCTTTTTTGTTTACTTTTTTTCTTGCGTTTTGCAACTTAATATAGTATATTCACGTGGTAAGAAAGAGGGAGGAACTGAATAATGACACTTTTGATCTCCATTGCGGTCGCAATGGTAGCCGGGCTTCTCATGACCCGCGTTATCAATTTGTTCCGCTTGCCGGACGTCACTGCTTACCTGATCGCGGGCATCCTGATCGGGCCGTTCTGCCTTGGGCGCCTCGGCGTGCCGGGTCTCGGCTTCCCGACCTACGAGGCCGTTGAAAATCTCGATCTTCTGAGCAATTTGGCGCTCGGCTTTATTGCGTTCGCCATGGGCACCGAATTTATGCTGCCCAAGCTGCGCACCACGGGCCGTCAGGCGGTCGCCATCGCGATTTTCCAGGCGTGCCTCGCCGGCATTTTCGTCGCCATCGCGCTCGTCGCGGTCCACTTCATCGCGCCGGACAAGATGAGTCTGCCCGCGGCGATCACCCTCGGCGCCGTCGCGAGCGCCACCGCCCCCGCAGCCACGCTGCTCGTCGTCCGCCAGTATAAAGCCAAAGGTCCCGTGACGGACATGCTGCTCCCCGTCGTCGCGCTCGACGACGCGGTGGGTCTCGTGCTCTTCGCCGTCGCCGCGGGCATTGCGAAGGCGCTTCAGGGCGGCTCGCTGAGCTTCATCTCCATCATCGTGAACCCCCTGATCGAGATCGTCTGCTCCGTCGTGCTCGGCGGTCTGCTCGGCTGGGGTCTCGACCGCGTGGAAAAGTATTTCCACTCCAACCGCAACCGCGTCATCCTGCTCATCGCCGCCGTTACGCTGACGACCGCGCTCAGTATGTTAGAGTTCACCTTCGGCG
>CALJDB010000272.1 GCA_938023775.1 uncultured Clostridia bacterium | reverse complement strand
TCCAGAATGAAATGAAGATACTCTTTACTGGATGCCATTGTTCCTCCTATTCAGAACATCTGTCCCGGCAGCTTCAGCTTTTCCTTCTTTGGAAAAGTCGCTTCAAATCGTTCAAAGCTCTCCGGGTCTTTCTCACAGACAAAATATCCCTCCGGGTCTTTGTACGTGCCGGAGATGCCGTCCAAAAAGCCGGGCGTCAGCTCGCGGATGAGGAAATAGGGCACATCGGCGTCCTCCGGCACGGCGTCTGCATAGCGGACGCCGTGGGAGCTTGCAAGGGTGAAGCCGCTCTTGCCGTAAAATCCGATGTTGCCCGTGATGGCGAGCACGCCGCCGCCGAGCAGCGCGGCGCGGTGCATGGACTCATCGAGCAGCAGCTTTCCGTAGCCCTGCCGCTTCCATACCGGCGCGATGGAGATCGGACCGAAGGTCATCATGCGGCGCGCGCCCTGTGGCGTGTCGATCTTTGACCACGCATACATTACATGCCCGACGAGCTCGCCGCCCACCTCCAGAACGAGGCTCAGCTCCGGGATATAGTCCGGCTCGCTCCGGTAGCGATGGAGCACATAGTGCTCCGTACAGCCGGGGCGATAGACGTTCCAGAACGCCTCGCGCGTCAGGTTTTCCGTCGCGGCGAAGTCCGCCGGGGTCTCGATTCGGATGATAATATCGTTTTTGTTCACTTGGCACTTCCCTTCTCCGCCATGGCGGCGGAGGTGATAAATTCCACCGCTTCCGCGGTGATCGCCGGTTTTTCCGTCTCCGGCGCGGCGTCATAGAGGCTGTAATAAAGCAGCATCCCGCCGCAGAGCGCGGCAGCGGCGGCGCGGTCGCCCAGCAGCTCCGCGGTGTAAGCGAAGGGTCCGCCGGAGAGATATTGCTGATAGAGCGCCGCCATGCGCGCGGAGCGGAACTGCTCCACGGTCAGCATCCGGCGGAACGCCCCGGCGAATGGGTCCGCCGTCCAGTAGCGGAACATCTCCGCGGCAAAGGCGGCAACGGACGCGCGCGTGACCGCCGCGGTCTCCCCCGCACCCGGCATGGAAAAGCGCGCGGCGGCGAGAGCGTCGCGGCGCTCCATTTCCGCGAGGATGGAGTCGAAAATATCCTGCTTGTCGCGGTAATGGCGGTAAAGCGCGCCCTTCGTGAGCCCCAACGCCCCCGCGATGGCGCTCACGGATACCGCCTCATAGCCGTCCCGCGCAAAAAGCGCCAGCGCCGTCTCCAGAATTTTCTGCTTCGTATCGCTCATAGCTGCCTCCAAAATATAAACGATCGTTTATCTGCATTATAGTAAACGAGCGTTTACTTGTCAAGCAAAATTTTCCCCGGCACGTTTTTGT
>CALJDB010000271.1 GCA_938023775.1 uncultured Clostridia bacterium | reverse complement strand
ATGCAATTCAACATGAACTTGCATGGAAAAAGAGGAGACGCGCCGGTCTCCTCTTGGATCATTTTATCTGATTCTGATACTCCGTCGGGGTGAGCCCGACGATCTTCTTGAAGGTGCCGGAAAAGTAGGTGATATCCCGGTAACCGACCGCTTCGGCGACCTCGTAGACGCGCTTTTTCCCCTCGCGCAGCAGCGCCATGGCGCGCTGGATGCGGCAGCGGGTCAGGTAAGCGCCGACGGTGAGCCCGGTCTCCTTCTTGAAGATGTGGCTGAGGTGCCCCTCACTGACGCCGAGGGCGGCGGCAACCTCCGCGATGGATAGCTCCGGCGAGGCGTATCGCCTGCCGATATAGTCCATCGCCTCCTGCACATAGCGGCTGCGGCTGTCCGTCCGCACCGGCGGGAGCTCGGGTTCGGGCGCCTTTTCCCGCGCGGCGAGGCGCTTTTGCAGCGCGAGCACGGCGTTTTCAAGGTCGCCGTCGTGGAAGGGCTTCAGCAGAAAATCCACCGCGCCGAGCCGCAGCGCGGTCTGTGCGTAAGCGAAGGAATCGTAAGCCGTCAGGATGATGACATGCGCCGTGCAGCCGCGCTCGCGGAGCTTTGCGAGCATTTCGAGCCCGTCCATGCGCGGCATTTTGAGGTCCGTGATGATGAGCGTCGGGCGGCACTCCGCCTCGCGCGCGAGCGCCTCGACGCCGTTGGACGCCTCGCCGACGACGACGCAATCCAGCGCCGCCCAGTCCACGGCGAGCACGATCCCGCGGCGGATGAGCTCCTCGTCCTCCACAACCATAACTCTCAGCATTGTCCGTCCTCCTTCTTCCCCGCCGCCGGGAGACGCGCCGTGATGCACGCGCCGCCCTCCGGGGCGTTTTCGAGGCAAAGACCGAAGCCCTCGCCGTATTGCTTGCGCAGAATGGCGTCCACATTCAGCAGCCCAAGGTGTCCCGTCTGCTCCGCGGGCGGCTGATAGGGACCCAGCAGCTCCGGCGGGAAGCCGGGACCGTTGTCCTGCACACGGATGACAAGGTCGTCCCCCTCCCGCCGTGCGCTGACAAAAAGCCTGCCGTCCGGCACGCCGGAGAGCCCGTGCAATATCGCGTTTTCCGCGAGCGGCTGGAGCAGCATCTTCGGCACGGTTTCGTCAAGGAGCTCAGACGGTATATCAGACCCGTAACTAAAACTGTCCGAGAGGCGGATGCGCTGGATCTCGACGTAGCGCTCCAGAATCTCGAGCTCCCGCCGGAGCGGGACGAGCTCCGCCGGGGAGATGCAGAAGCGCAGGATATCCGCAAGGTTCGTGCTCATCACGGCGACCTGCGGCACCTGATTGATCTTGCTGATCCACTTCATCGTGTCCAGCGTGTTGCAGAGAAAATGGGGGTTGAGCTGCGCCTGAAGCATGCGGATCTGCGCCTCGTTCAGCGCGCGCTGGTTTTCGAGCAGCGCCTGCTGGTTGCGGTGGAGCGAGTCGACCATGGCGTTGAAGCGCTCGGCAAGCTCCGCGAGCTCGTCCGGCTCCCCCTCGGGCACCGGGACACGGACGGAGAGGTCATGGTCCGCGCCGACGCGCCCTATGGCGTCGTGGAGCCGCCCCACGGGGCGGAAGATCTGGCGGCTGAGCTGGAGACTCAGCAGGATGCTGAGCGCGATGCAGACGAGTCCGCAGAGCGCGCCGATGGAATAAAGCATGCGCTCCGTCGCGTGGGTAAACACCTGCGGCTGCTGGAGCACGAGGGAGAGCCCGGTCCCCGCGTGGCGGCGGACGGTGTAGTTAAAATCGTCGCCGAGTCCCGCGAGGCGGTCGCCGGAGAGCAGCTGGGCGCGCAGCGCGGCGGCGAGCGTCTCCGTCTGGCTCGGCTGGGTGCAGAAGACCGCACGCCAGTAGCCGTCGAGCAGCAGAAGCTCGTTCTGCGCGCCGGCGGAAGCGCCGAGCAGCGCGCGGAGCTGGCTCTCGCTGAGGCTCACAACGAGATAGCCCGCGGCGTCCCCCGCGCCGTCGGTGAGCAGCGCGGCGGCATAGAGCAGCGGCGCGTCGCCGCCTGCGTTCTCCTCCGCGGCGCAGAGCACGAGCCCGTCCGGTCCCGCGCCCGCCGCGGCGTGGAGCACGCCCCAGTCCGTCGGGAGCGAGACCGCGAGCGGTGCGGAGCGTGTGGAATAGCGCCAGCGCCCCGCAGCGTCGTAAAGGTCCACGCGCGCGACGGCGCGCACCGGCTCGGTCGTGTCGAAGATGTGGTCATAGACCGCCGCGGTGTCGTAGGCACCGGTAAGCGCAAGTCGGACGATTGCGTCGCGCCGGAGGGCGTCCGCAGCGTCGTCCAGCGCGGTGCGGAGCGTGTCGAGCGCGGCGGAGGCAGCAAGGAGATGGTCCTCCGCCGTCTGCTGGGCGGCAGCCGCCGTGCGCAGGCGGAAGATCTGGAGTAGCAGCGCGGAGCAGAGCAGCAGCGGCACGAGCGACACGGCAAGGAAGGCGGCGTTGAGCCGTTTGCGGTAAGAGCGGCGTTTTTTTGCTTTCATCTCACGGCTCCTCCGCTCCGAAATAAAATTCCCAGCTCATCAGCAGCGACTCGCGCATCTCGCTCGCCCAGCGGACGTTGTAATCGACCATGGCGATGTCCGCGAGCGGCGGAAGCCCCTCCGGCGCGTCCAGATCGGTGCGCACGGAGCGGCGGCTCAGCGCGCTTTGCAGAAGATTCTGCACGTCGCGGCTGATGGTGAAGTCAACGAAGGCGCGGGCGTTTTCCGCGTGCGGCGCACCGGAGACGACGGCGGTGCCGTCCGGCACGCAGCTCGTCCCGTCCGCGGGGTAAACGAGCGCGATCTCGTCCCCGGCGGCGATGCGCTTGCAGGCGGTCTCCTCCAGCGTCACGCCGACGCGGGCTTCCCCGCCGGACACGGCGCTGACGATCTCGCCGGACCCGCCGAGCTGCACGCCGTCGAGCGCCTCGGCAAAGGCGCGAAGCGCGGCATCCGTTTCAAGGTCGACGGCGCTGACGAAGGTCATGAGCGCGGTGAAGCAGGAGCCGGACACGGCAGGATCGGCGAAGGCGATCTCCCCGCGCCACGCCCCGTCGAGCAGGTCCGCCCAGCCTGTCAGCGCGCCGGGCGCGGCGAGCTTCGGGTTATAGATAAGCACGACCGGCAGTGCGGAAAACGGCGTCCAGACGTCGTCCGCGGCGCGGTAAGCAGGCAGGATCGCGTCCGCCTCGGCACAGGTGTAGCTCTCAAAAAGCGCACGGCAGGCGTCAAGGCTCTCCACCCCGCCGCCGAACATCACGTCCGCCTGCGGAGCGGACTTTTCGCTCTCCAGCCGCTCGAGCAGCTCGTTTGTGCCGCCCTCGACAACCTCGACCCAGATACCGGTGCGCTGCTCAAATTCCTTCACGATGGGCCACCACACCTCGCGCTTATGGGAGGTATAGAGCACAAGGCGCTCGCTCTCCGCGGGGGCGAGGTCCTCCTGCGGCGCGCTCTCCCCGCAGCCGGCGAGGAACAGCAGCGCGAGCGCAAGCATTAGTATTCGGATAAGGCTGCGTTTTCGGCGCATAGTCGTTTCTCCGTTTGTCAAAATTTGTCCGTTCATGGCGGACGGCTGTATATCATTCAAAACGTACATGTAATCCGGTTGTCCGAACGTTTTATACAACTTCTCCGCCGCTCTCGGCTGATTATATCACACCGGGGATAACAGTCACATGCAAAGCGTCGCCCGCGGCACGAACCGCAAGCTTGGTCAGCTGGTCAACAAGCAGCACAACCAGCGCCACCCCACCAGCAACACCCAACCGCC
>CALJDB010000270.1 GCA_938023775.1 uncultured Clostridia bacterium | reverse complement strand
TCCCCGAAGAGATCCCCACCTGCGACCTCTGCCGCCACTATTCCCCGGACGACACATGTCACTATCCGGAGATAACGCAGTGAAAACCGCCCCCGTGCACCGTAAGGCGCACGGGGGCGGTTTTTTTACGCCGGGAAGCCTCAGCGGGAAGCGCGGGCGCGGGTTTTGCTGCGGCAAAGAGGCAAAATGAGCAGTATACCTGCAAGCGAAAGCACGGCGGAGACAAGAAACGCGGGCTGAAAGCGGCCGGAGCGCTCCGCAATCAGATTCATTGCGGTGGGAGCAGCCAGCCCGGAGAGGGCAAAGCCGATAAACATGATGCCGTAGTTGACGCTGTTGTGCCGCCTGCCGAAGCGTTGCGCAGTGAATCCGGGATAAACTCCCATGATGCCGCCGAATGCCAGACCGACAATGGAGAGACAGAAGAAAAACAGCACCGACTGCCCCTCCCTGCAAATGAATAAAAGGATACACGAGAGCAGAGAGAGGACGAATGTGATCTGCAAAGTCCGACCGGATCCCAGCCTGTCCGAGAGCGTGCCGGAGAGCAGCCGCCCCGCCGTGTTGCATAGCGCGATGACGGAGACCGCTGCCGATGCCGTGGCAGTGGTCAGACCCATCATTCCCTGCGCGATTTGGAACGCCTGCGAGATGACCATCGTGCCGGCAAAGGCACCGCAGGTCAAAGTCAGAAGCATCCGATAGGCGTCGGGCTCCCGGAGCATCTCCCGATAAGTGTATTCTCCTGCGGCGGAGGAGGCACTCGCCCCTGTCTTCGCGGGCTGCGCACTCCGCGGGGCGGACTCGATGACGAGTGCGGAGGTACAGAGGATCACCAGCATGCCGACGCCAAGCCACCGGAACACGCTCGTCACCGGGTAGACTTTGACCAGCGCACTGACCAGTGGGGACGCGATGATCGAGCCTGCGCCGCAGGCGGCGGTGATAATGCCGCCTGCGAAGCCGCTTCTGTCCGGGAAGAGCTTGACTGTATTGGAAACGGTCACGCCATAGATCAGGCCGAGACCGAAGCCACAGCCAAGCCCGAATGTCAACACAAGCGCAGCGACGGACCGGACATAGCTGGCGGCGAACATTCCGCCGCCGAAAAGCAGTCCGCCTGCCAGAAGAACAAGCTTGGGACCGAGTCTGTCGTTGATATAGCCGCCGCTGATCATGGTGATGGGACCGACGGCGCTGACAACAGTGAATATGATCGCGAGATTTGGCGTTTCTCCGCCGGTGAACGAAGACAAATAAACGCTCATCGGTGCCGCAAACGCGCTCCACGCATACACAGAGCCGATGCACAGCGTAACGATGCAGCTGGCGGCAAGAGTGAACCAGCGACTGGTTTTGGTTTTCATCTCAGCCGCTCCTTAAAGATTGCTTGCCAGCTCGTAGGCTTCATGGACGGCGGCATAGATGTTCCGCGCCGCGGCGGAATCGCCGATGTTGTAGACGATGGGGAAGTGCGCCCGCATCACCTGATACACGGTGTCGTCGCTGCGGTAACCGGCGGCACAGATGAAGGTGTCGGCATCGAGGTGTTCGGGTGCGCTGCCTTTCCGACGAACGCGAACCCAGCCGTCTCCGATCTCCTCCACGGCGGTCTCGGACATCAGGGTGGCTCCACGGAAACGGAGAAGTGCGCGGGCATGCTCGGCGTCAGAATAGAGCGCCTTCGGCATAAAACGGTCGGAGCGGCCGATCAGCGTGACGGCCTTTCCGAGCTCCAGCATCCAGAGCGCGGTCTCCACGCCGACCAGGCCGGTGCCGAAAATCACGGCGGACTGTCCGACGGCGGACGGGTCCGTCAGGGCGTCCTCCGCAGTCAGGGCGCGATCTATGCCGGGGATTTGCGGAATATTGGGGCGCGCGCCGGTTGCCACGACGACAACGTCCGGCGAAAGCGCGGCAACGCAGTCCGCGTCCGCCGGCGTGCCGGTGCGCACATCAACGCCGAGGCGGGAGAGCTCGTTTTCGTAGTATGCGATCAGTGCCGCATCGTGGTGCTTGAAGCCGGCGCTGGAGGCGGGGATAAGCGCGCCGCCGAGCCGGGGCTGCCGCTCAAACAGCGTCACCGTGTGTCCTCGGAGCGCCAGCACGCGGGCGCATTCACAGCCGCCCGGTCCGCCGCCGATTACCGCGATGCGCTTCGGCTCCACCGCAGGGAGGAGACGTGTGCGCAGCTCGTTGGCGCATTGAGGGTTCACCGAGCAGCCCGCCCTGCCTGAGGTTTGATGGACCTTGGTGCAGCAGCCGTAATTGCAGCTGATGCAGGGGCGGATTTGCGATGTCTGCCCGGCGGCGAGCTTGTTCGGAAGATCCGGGTCGGCAAGAGAAGGACGACCAAGCGCGATAAAATCACATTTTCCGCTCCGGACGGCGTCGGAGGCAAGACGCGGGGAGTCCATTCGCCCGGCAACGATGACGGGAATGGTAACAGCCTGCTTTACCTGCGCTGCGGCGTCCAGATAAAGCCCGTCCTTCTGGTAAACAGAGGGATGATTCCAGAAATGCGCGTCATAGCAGCCGAGGTCCACATCGAGCGCATCATAGCCGACACTTTCAAGATATTTTGCCGCTCCCAGCGCTTCGGG
>CALJDB010000269.1 GCA_938023775.1 uncultured Clostridia bacterium | reverse complement strand
GCGGCCAGCTCAGCGTTCCGAACGACGCCGGCGAGTTTGTCACCGTCAACGTGACTGACCTCAACGAGTTCGGCTATGCCATCCGCTGGTACAACTTCAAGGTCGCAAATGACGGCGGAAGTCTCGACGATTGGCATGTCGACGGGCTCCTCGTCCGCAAGGAGGGGCGCGTCCACACGACGAAGACCTTCTCCGGCAACGAAACGCTCATCGTGAAGGCGAAGGACGGCTTTTATATCCACGCCGTGAACGCCGATCAGAGCAAGCATTATATCTTAACCGTCACCGCCGCGGACAGCACGGAGCAGAGCCGCATCCTGAACGCGCTGAACCTGAGCGCGGGCAATATCACCGGCTGGCTCACGCCCATCGACGACGGCGACGGGGATGACAATACCCTTCTCTGGGAGTTCGGCGACGTCAAATACAACGAGCAGTGGACCGTCACGGAATACCCGCCCGATGTCGCGGGCAGCGCGGATTACGCCGAGTGGATCGTCGTCGACTCCTCCGCGCTGGGCCAGACGAGTACCGGCACCGGCGGCACCGTCACCGTGCGCGGCACGACCTACGCCACGGACCTCGAAGACCCGGAGTGGCTGCGCGCGGAGTTCAACAACATCTATTTCCGCGGCAACTCCCTGATGATCAAAAAGGAGGACGCCGCAACGGGTCAGGCGCTCGCCGGGGCGGAGTTCGAGCTCTGGCAGGACGGGGTCCTCATGACCTTCGACTACGACGCCGAGACCGGGCTTTATAAGTTCGACACCGAGGGCAAGGGCGCCGTGTCCCGTCTCACCTGCAACGGCTACACCAACCTCTCCACCGAGGGCTTCACCTATGAAAAGGGCGACATCACCGTCAGAGAGGTGACGACCCCCGCGGGCTACCACAGCATCGGCGACGTCACCATCGGCTACACGGAGGACACCGACGGCGACGGCAAGCCGGACAGCACCGTCGGCATCCGGAGCGAGAGCGGCGAATGGGCGCGCTATGATCAGGGTCTGCTCGTCATCCGCAACTCCTCCGCCCCCGTGACCGTCTCCGTCCTGAAAAAATGGAACTGCGCGGACAGCGAGCGCACGGACGTCACCGTCCAGCTGCTCGCAAACGGCAGCGCCAACACCGCCGCAGCGATCCTGCGCGAGAGCGGACAGGCGGCGACCGTGACGCTCATCGCCGTAGACGGCTGGTACCATAAGTGGGAAAACCTCCCGACGGTCGCGAACGGCGAGACTGTCACATGGTCCGTCCGCGAGCTGAAGATCGGCACGGAGAGCTGCAAGTCGGACTATGCCTTCGCCAACTGGATCGTGAGCTACGAGACCACGACCGGGCTCGACCGCGTCTACCTCACCGTGGAGAACACGCCGAAGCGCCCGATGCTCTATCTCGATAAGCGCGACATGTCCGGCTTGACGGCTGTCCCCGGCGCGGAGTTCGCGCTCGTCGCTGTGGACGACACCGGAACGCCCCTCGCCGGCGCGGCGACCAAGACCGCCGTCACGGACGCGCAGGGCGCGCTCAGCTTCGATAACCTGCGCTATAACCAGCGCTACCGCCTCACCGAAACGCGCACCCCGGACGGCTATCTGGGCTACGACGAGCCGGCTTACCTGACGCTGAACGAAAACGGCAGCGTCACCGTGGAGACCCACGGCTACGTCTTCGCCGGCAGCACCGCTTACCGTATCCGCGTGTTGAACCGCGCGACCTCGACCCTGCCCGAAACGGGCGGGAGCGGAACAACAGGGTATTACGCCGCGGGCGTGATGCTGCTCATCACGGCCCTCTGCGTCGCCATATTCCTCAAAAAACGGAGGAAGGAGGGGGCGTATGGATAGTTGAGCCGCACGAAAAAAACCCGGAGGTAGGTATGAAGTAAAAAAGCAAAAAACAAGAATTGGAAAGGAAGTAACCAAATGAAGAAAACAAGCCGAATCTTAGCGATCCTGCTCGCAGCCCTGCTGTTAGTGGGAGTCATGGCAACCGGCGCGATGGCGGCGGCCGCCATCACCGAAGAAGGCTCCGTCAAGATCACAAACGCCGTCGCGGGCTCCGAGTACAAGTTCTATCGCGTGCTGGATATCGACGGTATTTCCGTCGACGGCAAGAGCACCTTTATCACAAACACGAACTGGAACGCCGCGATCCGGACTTTTGGCATGGGATATGCGACTTTCAACGGAGAAGAAGTAGGCGCTTCTGTAACGGTCGATGCGAGCTTCAACTCGCCCGAAGTGGCGCAGGGGTTTGCGGTGAAGGCAGTTGCAAAAGCGGGTGAAAAT
>CALJDB010000268.1 GCA_938023775.1 uncultured Clostridia bacterium | reverse complement strand
ATTATGAGATTTATAAATTATACAGGATTTTCAAGCAAAATGCAAGAGGGAATCGCAAAAAAATGGATTGCATTTTGAAAAATATTAAGTTATTATGAACGAGTGACGTCCCCAAATTTTGTGCAACATGTACTAATTGTATCGTACGTTTGGAACGTCACCAATTAGTTTATACTTTTGATAAGGAGAGAAACACAACCATGGAAAACCTGATCTGGCTTGCACCCGTACTGGCCGTGATCGCCCTGATTTTCGCCGGCATCAAGACGGCGAAGGTCTCCAAGGCGGATCCCGGCACCGAGCGCATGAAGGAGATCGCGGGGAGCATTGCGGAGGGCGCGCGCGCTTTCCTCTTTGCCGAGTATAAGATCCTCGTCATCTTCGTCATCGTGCTCTTCCTGCTCATCGGCATTTTCATCAGCTGGATGACCGCCGTCTGCTTCCTCGTCGGCGCGATCTTCTCCGTCGCCGCGGGCTATGTCGGCATGAACGTCGCCACCAAGGCGAACGTCCGCACCGCGAACGCCGCCCGCACCAGCGGCATGAACCGCGCGCTGAGCGTCGCCTTCTCCGGCGGCTCCGTTATGGGCATGTGCGTCGTCGGTCTCGGTCTGCTGGGCTGCGGCCTCATCTACATCTTCACCGATAACGCTGAGATCCTGACCGGCTTCTCCCTCGGCGCGAGCTCTATCGCACTGTTCGCCCGTGTCGGCGGCGGCATTTACACCAAGGCCGCTGACGTCGGCGCGGACCTCGTCGGCAAGGTCGAGGCGGGCATCCCCGAGGACGACCCGCGCAACCCCGCCGTCATCGCGGACAACGTCGGCGACAACGTCGGCGACGTCGCCGGCATGGGCGCTGACCTCTTCGAGAGCTATGTCGGCGCGCTGGTCTCCGCTCTGACCCTCGGCATCGCCGTCACCGGCACCTTCAACGGCGCGGGCGTCATCTTCCCGCTGCTGCTCGCCGCCGTCGGCATCTTCGCTTCCGTCATCGCGACCTTCTTCGTCCGCGGCAGCGACAACTCCAACCCCCACACCGCGCTTAAGATGGGCTCCTATGTCTCCGCGGCGATCGTCGTCATCGGTTCCCTGGTGTTCGGCAAGCTGTTCTTCGGCGACTTCAAGGCTGCCATCTCCATCATCGCGGGTCTGATCGTCGGTCTCATCATCGGCATCGTCACCGAGATCTACACCTCCGGCGACTATAACTCCGTCAAAAAGATCGCCCAGCAGTCCGAGACCGGTCCTGCGACCACGATCATCTCCGGCCTTGCCGTCGGTATGCGCTCCACCGTCGTCCCCATCCTGCTCATCTGCGTGGGCATTTACGTCTCCTATAAGGTCTGCGGTCTTTACGGCATCGCGCTTGCCGCGGTCGGCATGCTGAGCACCACCGGCATCACCGTCGCCGTCGACGCTTACGGTCCCATCGCTGACAACGCCGGCGGTATCGCCGAGATGAGCGGTCTGGACGAGTCCGTCCGCGAGATCACCGACAAGCTGGACGCTGTCGGCAACACCACCGCCGCCATGGGCAAGGGCTTCGCCATCGGCTCCGCCGCTCTGACCGCCCTCGCGCTGTTCGTCTCCTATGCACAGGCTGTCGGCATTGAGATCGCCGGCATCAACATCCTCGATTCTTACGTCACCATCGGTCTGCTCATCGGCGGTATGCTGCCGTTCATCTTCTCCGCGCTGACCATGGACTCCGTGTCCAAGGCGGCTTACAAGATGATCGAGGAGGTCCGCCGCCAGTTCCGCACCATCGTGGGCATTATGGAAGGCACCGGCAAGCCGGACTACAAGTCCTGCGTCGCCATCTCCACCACCGCCGCGCTGAAGGAAATGCTGGTCCCCGGCATTATGGCGGTCGTCGTTCCCCTGCTCGTCGGCATCCTGCTGGGTGTTGAGGCGCTCGGCGGCATGCTCGCCGGCGCGCTCGTCACCGGCGTCCTGATGGCGATCTTCATGTCCAACGCCGGCGGCGCTTGGGACAATGCGAAGAAGTACATCGAGGAAGGTCACCACGGCGGCAAGGGCAGCGAGGCTCACCACGCCGCAGTCGTCGGCGACACCGTCGGCGATCCGTTCAAGGACACCTCCGGCCCGTCCATCAACATCCTCATTAAGCTGATGACGGTCGTCTCCCTCGTCTTCGCCCCCATCTTCGTCCAGATCGGCGGCATCCTCTAATAAAAATCGACCCCGTCGGGCTTTTGCCCGGCGGGGTCTTCTTTTTAAGCTTCGCGAAGCAGATCCTTTTCAAACGAGAGACCGCCGAAGGCGGTCTCTCGTTTGATTTTTTTACTCCCAGAACTCCTTCCCTCCGCAGCGGCGCAGGAGCAGGGGTCTCAGCTCCATCATACCGGTGTAGCTCGGAAGGATGAACACGGGGCGCTCCGCGGCAGCGACCGTCTCCGCGACCGCGGCGAGGTCCGGCTGAAGATGCAGCTTGTCCTCCGCGACGCCCGCGGCGCGCAGACGCGCCGTCATCCGCTCCGCGCAGGTGCCGCTCACGGTCACGGCTCCGAGCACCGGGAGCGCGGCGAGCGTCTCAAATTCCGCGTCGTCGAGCCAGGAGATGTCCGTGCCGTCCGAAACGCGGTTATTCGTCACGAACACAAGATCAAACGGCGCGCTCTGACGAGCGAGAAAGCCGATCACCTGATTCGTCCCGGCGGCGTTTTTCACGAGCACCATCCGCGCGCCCGCCGCGCCGAGGGCGAACTTTTCCATCCGCCCGAAACCGCAGTCAAAGCTTCCGACGGCGCGCTCCGCGTCCTCCGCCGGGATGCCCATCGCGGTCGCGGCGGCGACGGCTCCGGCGGCGTTATAGATGTTATAGACCGCCGGTTGGTTTACATAAACCATGTCCGTTTTCCCGTCCACGCTGAGCTCCACGGTGCTGGAGTCGAGCCCCAGCTCGTCGATTTTTTCCACGCAGACAGCCGGATCCTCGCGGTGGTGACCGCAGCCTGGGCAGCGGAAGCCGCCGAGCTGCGCATAGTTTACATAATCATATTCCAGCTCTGCGCCGCAGAGCATGCAGCGCGTCACCTCGCGCGCCCCAGGCTCCGCGCCGGTCTCGCCCGCGGCGCGGCTGAGCCCGTAGCGCCGGACGGGGTTTTTCGCACCCGCGGCGAGCGCGGAGGACACCGCGTCGTCCGCGTTCAGGCACAGCAGCGTGTCCGGGCTCGCCTCCGCGCCGGCGCGGATGGCGGCGAGCGCGTTTTCCACGCCGCCGTAGCGGTCGACCTGGTCCTGAAAAAGATTTGTAACGAGCAGCACCTTTGGCTTCAGCGCAGGCAGGACCTTTTTGACCCATCCCTCGTCGCACTCGAGCACGGCATAGCGCTTACGGCAGTCGCCTGTGAGACTGCTCTGCTCGGCGAGGGTCGTGACGATGCCGCTCATCAGGTTCGCGCCGCTGCGGTTCGCGGCGCAGTCCAGCCCCGCCTCGGCAAAGGCGCGCTCCAACATGCGGCAGGAGGTCGTCTTGCCGTTCGTACCGGTGACGACGACGCTCTCGACCCCGCGGGCGAGCACGGCTGCGATATCCGGACAGATCCGCATCGCAATTTCGCCGGGCTTGGCGGTCCCGCCGCGGCGGAGCAGCCGCGCCGCCGTGCGCGCCGCACGGCAGGCGAGCAGCGCGGTGAAAACTCGTAGGCTCATTGGTATTTTCTCCCCTTTTACCCGCGCTTCACAACGTGGTCGGCGTCCTTCCAGATGCAGCCGGCGGGGACCGTCCCGCGGACGCAGGAGGTTGGGTAAACGCTGGCGTCCCGTCCAAGGACGGCACCGGGATTCAAAACGCTGTTGCAGCCGATCTCCACGCGGTCGCCGAGCATGGCGCCGACCTTTTTTCTTCCGGTCTCCGCCCGCTCCGCGCCGTCGCGGACGACGACGGGCTTCTTGTCGCTCTTGACGTTGCTCGTGATGCTCCCGGCGCCCATATGCGCCTTGTAGCCGAGGATGGAGTCGCCGACATAGTTATAGTGCGGGACCTGCACGCCGTCGAACAAAATGACGTTTTTCAGCTCCGTGGAGTTGCCGACGACGCAGCCGTCGCCCACGAGGGCGCTGCCGCGGATAAAGGCGCAGTGGCGCACCTCCGTGCCGTGGCCGATGATGCAGGGACCGTGGATATAAGCGGAGGGGTACACCGTGGCGTCCTTTGCGATCCAGACGTCCTCCGCCGGGTGGTCAAACTCCGCCGCGGGCAGCGCCGCGCCGAGCGCGCTTATCAGCTCGCCGATCCCGGCGAGCGCCTCCCACGGGTAAGTGAAGCCCGCGAGATAGTCCCCCGCCAGCGAGTGGCTGAGGTCGAAAAGGTCCTCGATTTTCAGCATCACTTTTTCACCTCGATCAGATGGCCGCTGCGCTCCATGGCGGCGATGATGGCGTCCACCATCTGCTCACACTCCGCGTCGCTCATCGCCTCGCTCATCACGCGCAGAACCGGCTCCGTGCCGCTCGCGCGCAGGAGCACGCGCCCGTTTTCGCCGAGGGCGGCGCTGCACGCATCCACGGCGGCGCAGACGGCGGGGTCTTCGAGCGTCGCTGCTTTGTCGTCCACGCGGACGTTTTTCAGCACCTGCGGATACTGGGTGAAGCCCGCGGCGAGCACCGAGAGCGGGAGCTGGGTCTCCGCCATGACGCTCATCAGCATGATCGCGGTGAGCAGCCCGTCGCCCGTGTGGGCGAACTTGCGGAAGATGATATGCCCCGACTGCTCGCCGCCGAGCAGGTGGTCCTTCGCCTTCATGCACTCATAGACGAAGCGGTCGCCCACGGCGGTCTTTTCATAGGCGATGCCCGCCGCGTCGAACGCCTTATAAAGCCCGAAATTGCTCATCACGGTGGTGACGACGGTGTTGCTCGGAAGCTGCCCGCGGTCGCGCAGATACTTGGCGCAGATATACATGATGGCGTCGCCGTTCACGACGCTGCCCTTCTCGTCCACGGCGAGGCAGCGGTCCGCGTCGCCGTCGAAGGCGAAGCCGGCGTCCAGCCGATTCTCCACGACATACCGCTGGAGCCCCTCGATATGCGTGGAGCCGCAGCCGGCGTTGATGTTGACGCCGTCGGGCTGGGCGTTGATAACCAGCGTCTTCGCGCCGAGCGCGTCGAACACGGCGCGGCCGATCATCCACGCGCTGCCGTTCGCGCAGTCGAGCGCGATGCGGTGCTTTTCAAACGAGCGCGCGGCGAGTCCGGCGAGGTAACCGATATAGCGGTTGCGCCCGGAGTAAAAGTCCACGGTCTTGCCGATGGCGTCCCCCGTCGCAGCGGGGAGCGCCGCGGGCGTACCATCCAGAAACGCCTCCAGCTCGGCGAGCAGCGCGTCGTCCATCTTCTCGCCGACGGCGTTCATCAGCTTGATGCCGTTGTCGTAGAAGGGATTGTGGCTCGCGGAGATCATCACGCCGCAATCGAAATCCTCCGTGCGCGTGATGTAGCTGACGCAGGGGGTCGTGGTGACGTGCAGCAGATATGCGTCCGCGCCGGAGGCGGTGATGCCCGCGGAGAGGGCGCTTTCATACATATAAGAGGAACGGCGGGTGTCCTTGCCGATGACGATCTTCGCCCCGCTGCGGCTCTGCCTCGCACCGTAATACCAGCCGAGGAAGCGGCCCACCTTATATGCGTGGTCAGCCGTCAGCGTCACGCCGGCCTCGCCGCGGAAACCATCGGTCCCAAAGTATTTTCCCATAATGTAATCTCCCTTTTTTCGATGTTCTATATAAATTGGAAAGAATGCAATGATTTTCCTACACCCTATATAATAGCATACTGGAGGAAAAGAATCCACCTGTTTTGTTTTAATCTTGACCACCTCGCCTCCGACTATATCTGCGAATAACCGTATGTTATGGTCAGCTTTGCCGCAGCAATACCGAATATCATTTTGCCATAACTCCGTCCATATTCTTCTGCTGTATGATGTCGATATATCGCGGATACTATAACGGACTTCGCAATATGAACCCCACAGCCATCTCGCAGGTTATAGAGGCAATAGGCAAAATGATATTCGGTATTGCTGCGGCAAAGCTGAC
>CALJDB010000267.1 GCA_938023775.1 uncultured Clostridia bacterium | reverse complement strand
GATGCTTACGTTTTTCGGGATTTCGAGCCCAGCAAGTGCTGCGAGCCCGGAAAGGAAGGCGTTTGAAAACTTCCAACCCAAAAGTGCGAGCCCGATGTCCTCAACAAAGCGAACAATCTTCTGCATCTTCTCCGAGAACTCCGGAAGCGTGAAGTCCGGCTCAATCTTGCTTGACCCTCCGCCTCCGCCCCCGGAGTTGTCCGTGAGCTGGTTGATCTCGTCGAAGCTTGCGAGGGACTTTCCCGCCTTTTTTGCCGCACCTCCAACGCCGCTGAGCGCCTTTTGCTCGTTATACAGCTCTTCCGCGGATTTGCTCGCCGCTGCATAAGTGGTTCCAAATAGCGTCGCGACAAGCTGTGCGATATGCGCGATCACTGTCGTAATGATGTTGATGAGCGTTGTTAACGCCGGGACGACAACCTCGATGATCGGCTGCGCCAGCGTGAGCAGCGCCCCCTTCAACTTTGCGATCGCAGCGACCGCCTCAGGGGTGACCTTGAGGGCGTTTGATATATAATCCTTTAGGTAACGCAGCGCTTTTGTGATCAAGGCGAATACAAGGACACGCTTTGCGAGCGTTGCTATGTGCTTTTGAAGCTTGTTACCCGCGGACTCAGAACGAAGAAAGGACAACCGTTCAATATCAATAGTACCGCAGTGACAAATCGGGACGGACGGATCGGAGGAAGGCTGTGAAGATCGGACTTGCCGCTTATGAATGCCGGGCGAATGACGTGGAGTTCAACCTCGCGCAGATCGAGCGGGCTCTTGCGGCGTCGGGGGACGCGGAGTTGGTGTGCTTTGGGGAGGCGTTTCTTCAGGGCTTTGCCGCCGTGACGAGCGACTATGCCGCGGATATCGGGCTGGCTGTGGAGCAGGGGCTAAGCGAAAACGGCGCGGTGGTCCATAATTACCGCCGGATCAGCAAAAACTGGCGGGATTGGGAGACTGCGGGCGAGCACTATAGGGAGGGAACGGACACGGCGCCGTTTTCGTTCCACGGTGTGGAGATGGCGGTCGCGCTCTGCGGCGATCTCTGGATCTATCCGGAGGTATTCCACTCGAACGGGCTGCTGATATGGCCCGTTTACGTGAATTTTGATCTGGACGGGGAGGAATCCGCCGCTTACGCAGAGCAGGCGGCGGCGGTCTGCCGGAGGACGCTGCTGGTGAACCCGCTGTCCAAGGACCCGCTCAGCCGCGGCGGGGCGTTTTTCTTCGCGGACGGCAAAGTCGAGAAGCAGCTTGCTCTGGACGAGGAAAAGGTGCTGATCGTAGAGACGCCCGACGAGGACCGGGACGACCCCGGCGAATGGTCGAACTAAAAACCGAAAAGCGCCGCTCCGGGACCCGTTCCTGAGCGGCGCTTTTCGGTTTTACAGGACGAACGAGGAGATCAGCGTGCAGATCTGCTTGATGTCGACCTTGGACTTGAAATCGAACTGGAGGCGGTTCCCGTCGTTGAAAACGAGGACCAGCTCGCTGTCGATATCCAGCACGCCCGCGATCTATCAACGCTTTTCCGCGCGGCACGGGGGGAAAAGAGCGCGTCAGGTCGCGGTCTTCCGTTCGGCGAGCAGTCCGGCGTCAGAGGCATCGGTGTAAGCGGAGAGCATCCGCGGCAGCCCCGCCAGCGTGGTGTCCTCCACGCCCCAGGCGAGGATCATGTTGCCCACAAGCGTCAGAAGTGCGCCGAAGAGCCCAAGGCGGAACAGGTGGGTGATGCGCGGCCAGTCCAGCCGGGACGAAATGCTGATGTCTTTAAATTCCGTCATTCCGAATACTCCTTATCACTGCGCCTCAGACAGAAGTCGCAGCAGTCATTGTCCCTGCCGAGCGTCTTGGTCCTGTGCCAGATGAGGCGGGGGTGCATGCCGTCATAGGTGATGTCGTCGCTGTCGCAGAAGCAGGTGCAGAGCTCCGGACAGCCGTGGCTCACGCAGGCGTCGTGGTAAGGGCAGCGCAGCATGTCGATGCGCCAGACGCCGCCAGTGGTTTGGATATCCCGCTTTTCAAAGCCCGCCTTTTCGCCGAAGAACATCTCCATTCCCTTGGTGAAGAGCGCGGGCACGCAGCGGTAGAGCCCGGGGATGCGCAGCAGGCGGACAAAGCTTTTCTTCTCGCCATGCGCCCGCTGCTCCACACAGCCGTGGACTGTGCGCAGCGCCTCGTCCTTGTCCATCACGGTCTGAAGCGTCTCATACGCCGCGATGCCCGGCATGATCTGCCGTTCCAGATGCATCAGCTTTTCCTTGCCCGCCCCGGCGTATTCCGCCCGCAGCGCCCCAAGCCGCGCGTCAAACGCGGCGTTCAGCCGCTCCGTCTCCGCCGGAAACCGCTCCGCGACGGTCTTCCGGAAATCCAGCGTCAGATAGCTTTCCTTCATTGTAAAAGCCTCTTTCAAGCTCCGAGTTAGCTTTATCTAACCAACGTCCCGGAAAAGACCGCCTGAAAAACAGGCGGCACAGCGCCCCGGAGCGCGGTTTTCCGACCGTGTTGTAGCACCCGGCGCGGGCTTTTGCAAGACGCTTTTGCGCAAAAATCTCCCCCGCAGAATGCGGGGGAGATTTGGAAAAAGCCTCGCAGAGTTCGCCGGCGCACCGGCGAATCGCGAATAGAGTTTAATTATTTTTCGGCGCGATCTGTGCGTGCCGAAAAATACTCTGCGCGGAGGGAACGTGCGCCCCGAAGGGGCGTGCGCTGAGCGGAGCGTTCCCCTTCTCAACCGAGAGCATAAGCGTAAGCGGGTCTCGGTTGATCGCAATGATCCCCCGGTCCGTTCGGACCGGGGGATCGCGCTGGGGTATAGGAAGGAATGAGGAAAATCAGCGGTAGATCGTCGCACCGGGGGTCGCGATGGCGGTCGCCGTCCAGACGGAGGAGAGCTGGCGGACGCCGGGGGCGGCGGGGGCGGCGATGGGCTCAAGCTCCAGAATGACGTAATTGCCGGAGCCGGTCCCGCGGGCTGCACCGGAGCGCGCCGGGGCAGCGGAGATATAGGCGTTCGTAAGCTTGGCGTCGAGCTCGGTCGTGCCGTCGAAGAGCGCATAGCTGCTGCGGGTCACAAAGTAATCGGTGTAAGCCACGCCGCGGCTGTTTTCAACGGCGTCGCCCTCAAGGAAGAGCTTCGCACCCGCCATGTTCCGGTCATAGCCGATGGCGACGGCGGTCAGCTTGCCGTTTTCGACGATGGGCGTCACGCCGGTGATCTTCGCGGCGCTGACGCCGGTCTGCCAGCTCATGCCCTCCGGCAGCCAGCCGCCGACGGCGTCGCAGACCTTGCTGAGATTCAGCCACGAGGTGTTATAAAACTGCGTGCCCGCGCCGGCTTTGCCGGTCAGGTAGTAAAACGGCTGCTCCGTGCCGGGAGCGACGAAGGCGTTCACGAGGCGGCTCTCGTCCTGAATTTGGGTCTCGGCGAGCTCGAAGGGCTTGTTGAGATCGAGCTTTGCGCGCTTCATCTCGGTCTTGCGGCTCTGGGTCAGCAGCCATTCGTAGCCGGCGGTGAGGCGGCGCGGAGAATAGCCGTTGGAGCCGTCCTGGAAGATCACCCAGTAGATGCCCTGCTGATTTTCGGTGTCCTTCAGGAAGGCACGCATCTGCGCGTCCTGCGCCTCCAGCTCGGCGTTGGCGTCCACGGTGCAGCGCGGGATGGAGTAACCGGTGAGGTCGCTGTAGAGATAGCTCAGCTCTGTCCAAGTGTTGACGGAAAGGTTGTTGGCGGAGCGGTTCGTGATGAGGATATTGTCATCGGAGATGAGGTAATAGTAGTTATACGGGTCGTGGTCGTCATAGGACTTGTTCCCGTCGTTGTCGTAGTGGTAGTTCCATGTGACGGTGTCGTTGATGCGGTAATAGTGGCGTGTGGTGTTCTGGGCGGTCTCCTTGTAGTTGGAAGCCATCATGCCGCGGGCGAACACGCCGTCCTTGTTGTAGTTCTGCGCCCACTGGTTCTCGAACATCCAGATGCCGGCGAAGAAGTTGTCGCGGTTGCGGTTCGTCTCGGCGAGGATCATGCCGCCGACGGACTGGCCGGTGCCGTAGACATAGTTCGGGTCCACGCTGTATTTTTCGATCAGCGTATCCCAGAGCTGCACGACCGCCTCATACTCCGCGGGCGTGCCGCCGTTGTCGTTCACGCGCTGGGTCACGGTCGGCACGACGACGATGAGACCGTCCAGACCGTGCGTCTTCTTCACGAGGTCCTGCGCCCAGTCGGAGCTGTAAACGGAGGGACCGCGGGTCTGGAGCACGGACTCCATCGGGTGGGTCCCGGCGTTCGCGGCGGGGTTTTCCAGCGTCACGAGAGCGTAGCGTCCGTCCGCGTGCCAGTCAGCGGGGACGTAGAGCGCGTAGGCGAGGTCGATGTCCTCATAAAGCCCGGTCTGTTCGCTGAAGCAGTGGTCCACGTGGAACGCCGCGCCGTCCGTCGGATATTTCTCCGCCTTCGCGCCGGTGTAGAAGTACTGGAAGCCCTCGATGCCCTCGATGGCGTAAGCGCCGTCGTTGACCTCCTTCTTGGTCTGCCACTGCTTTTTCCACTCGTTGTAGCTTTCGACCATCGCGTAGTTTTTCGTCATCTCCATGCTGGGGGCGATCTTCGTCCCCGCGGCGGTCAGTTCGGCGAGCTGCTTCACGCCGACGCACATGCTGGTCGTGAAGGTCTGTTCGCTGGCGTGCTGATAGTCGGTGTAGACCTCAAGGATGACGTAATTGCCCTTGCCGCTGCCGCCGTCGGCGCTCACCTCCGGCTTGTCGTTGACGTAAACGCGGGTGATGTCGCCGATCTCGCCGCCGCCGAAGTTGCGGCTCTTGGCGTTCACCGCGACGGAGGTGTCGTTCAGCTCGATGGCGAAGGTGTCCTTATCGACCTTCACGCCGCTGAGATCACAGGCATACTCCACGGCGATCGCCTTCACCTTCGGTCCGTCGACGTCCACGAAGCCGAGCGCCTTGACGCTCCGGATTGCCGTGTCCGCGGGGACGGTGTCCTTGTAAATGCGCACCGTGCTCGCCGCGTCGTCCCACAGCACCGTGCAGCCGAGGGCTTCGGCGAGGGCGCGGACGGGGAGGTAGGTGCTGTCGTTCATAATGAACGGCTCGGTGCTCTTGCCGTTTGCGTCCTTGGGCTCAACGGTCTCGCCGTCGAGCGTGATCTTGATGTCGCGATAGGTGAGCTTGGCGTCCACAACGCCGGTCGCCGCCAGTACCGAGACGCTCAGAAGCGCCGCGACCAGTACGAGCAGCAGGATCTTGCGAAGCTTTTTCATACAGATGTTCTCCTTTTCTTTCCGATTTGACTTAAAATCCCGGTGCGGCGAGGGCTGATTTTCGTCGTTCTCGCCAACCATGAACCCATGTTTAGCAGGAAATTGTGTGGGAAATGTGAAGGGATTTTGAGAAAAATATGAGGATGACAAGTACCCTCCTTGCCGCGCGGCGGACGGGGTGGTATAATGGGCGCGGAAAGAAAGCGAGGGAAAGGCTATGGAAAAACCGACCGTACTCCTCTGCGACGACAGCAAGGCGCTGCACGACGGGCTCGCGAGCTACCTAAGCGAGCAGGGATTCCTCGTCGTCTCCGCTTATGACGGCGAGACGGCGCTGGAGCGGCTGCGGAAATTCCCCGTGGACGTCGTGCTGCTGGACGTGATGCTCCCCGGCATGGACGGCTTCGAGGTCTGCCGCGAGATCCGCCGCCGCAGCGACGTTTATATCATCATGCTCTCCGCGCGCGGCGAGGAGGACGACCGCGTCCGCGGGCTGGAGACGGGCGCGGACGACTATGTGGTAAAGCCCTTCTCCCCGCGGGAGGTGACGATCCGCATCAAGCGCGCCCTGCGGCGCCTGAACCCGCGGGAGGAGCCGAAAACGCTCCGCGTCGCGGAGCTGACCGTGCTGCCGGACTCCTATCAGGTCTTCATCGGCGGCGAGGAGGTGCGCCTCTCGCCCAAGGAGCTGGAGGTGCTGGCGTATATGGCGGCGAACGTCGGGCGCGTGCTGACGCGGGAGATGATCTTAAACGCCGTGTGGGACTATAACTATTTCGGCGACACGCGCGTGATCGACACCATGATCCGCTCCCTGCGCCAGAAGTTGGCGCACCCGGACGTCCATTTCGCCATCGCGACGATCTACGGCGTCGGCTACCGGCTGGAGGTGCGCGGATGAAGCGGCTGCTGAGAAAACCGGGCTGGCGCGCCGCCGTGATGCTGCTGCTCTACCTCGTCGGGCTCGCCGTCGGCGGCTTTGCGGTCAGCCTCTGGCCGATCTATAAGCAGCGCGGCTATTTCCGCGGGCGCGCCGAGGCGATCGCGGCGGAATACGTCCTCGGCGAGACGGACACGCTCCGCGCCATGGCGGGACCGAACACGCGAATCCTCGTCTGCGGCGCGGACGGCGGGCTGCTGCTCCACATTAAGCCGACCAATCCGCGCCAGTCCGTCGGCTTCGGGCTCGACGTCGGGAAATATATGGAGCGTCTGCAAAGCGGAAAGAGCTTTTTCCGCCCCGCTTTCGGCAGGGAGACCTCGCGCGATTTCAACGACATCCTCGTCGTCGCCGGCGCGCCGATCTTTGAAAACGGCGCCGTCGTCGGCGGCGCGTTCATCATCAAGAATCTGATGGATCTCCCGGAGGCAATTTTCGGCTACGTCGGCTATTTTACGCTCTTTTACTGGCTGAGCGCCTATATCATTCTGCTCTATCTGCGCAAGCGCGAAAAGCTGGAGCAGGTGCAGCACAACTATATCGCGAACGTCACCCACGCACTGAAATCGCCCATCGCGGCGGTCAAGACACTGACGGAGACGCTCTGCGACGTGGAGGATCTGGACACCACGCGCCAGCGGGTGTATTACGGCATGATCTTGCAGGAGATGAACCAACAGAGCCACATGGTGCAGGAGATTCTGGAGCTTTCCCGCCTGCAAAGCCGGGAGCGCGTGAAGAAGACCGCCGTTCCCGCCGCGGAGGTGCTCGCGCCTGTCGGGGAGAAATACGCCATGCTCTGCGACTGCGCCGGGATCGTGTTCCTGCCGCCGCCGGAACCGGAGGCGCTGCCGATGCTATGGACAAACGCGGCGGCGGTGCGCCAGATTCTGGAGTGTCTGCTCGACAACGCGCTGAAATATGTCAGCCCCGGCGGGACAATCCGGCTGGAGGCGGAGGTGAGCCGCGCCCAGCTCACCTTCTGCGTCCGCGACGACGGCTGCGGCATCGCCGCGGAGGACCTGCCCCATGTTTTCGAGCGCTTTTACCGCTGCGCCGGGAGCCGCGGCGGAAGCGGTCTCGGTCTCGCCATCGCCCGCGAAGCCGCCGACACCCTCCGCGAGCGCCTCTGGGCGGAAAGCGAGCCGGGCGGGGGCAGCGCGTTTTATCTGACCGTCAAAAAGGCATGAAAAAAGGAGACCGCCGAGGCGGTCTCCTTTTCGCTTTTTTTACTCCTTCAGCGCGAGTCCTTCGTCCACAAACTCCGGATCGGCGAGGGGCTGGTCCTTCATTTTTTCGTAGAGCTCGGGAAGGAAATTGTTGATGTTGGCGCGCTCATAGATGCAGTGGGCTGCCATGCGGCGTGTCGCCTCGAGGCAGACGGCGGGGTCGAGATTCTCGATCCAGCTGTTTCCGCCGATGAGACCGGCAAACTGCGGGTCGCGCTCGCGGGGATTGCAGGTAAAGCCGAGGGCTTTCCAGTCCAGACCGGGCTCGACGTGGAAGGTCTCCGGTCCGAAGCCGACGTCCTCGACCGTGACGCCGTTGATCTCCGAGATGTGAGAACCCGGATACCAAATCTTGTAGGACAGCTTATCCACCATGCGCAGCTGTTTATACCACTTGTACATGTCCAGCGTGACCTCCGGCAGCGCGCAGAAAACGGAGCCGTAGCCCGCGCCGTTCGGGAGCAGACAGTGGCCGAGGTCTCCCTCGATATGACCGGGCTCCGTCAGCGAGTCTAAATCGCCGGGCAGCAGCGCCTCGACGACGGTGCCCATCCCCTCGGTGAACATGCCGGAGAGGAACTCGGTGAGACCCGCCTGATTCATAACGTTGATGAGGGAAACCGCGCCCGCAATCATAAAGAGCAGGGACCACGGGATGTTCTTGCGGATGACCTCGCGCTCGTCGGCGAGCTTCAGCGCGGAGCAGAGCAGCGCGCCGATGAAGGACAGGGAGATGATGCTGACATAGCTCGTGAAGGTTTTGAAGAAGGGGATGACGGGCTTCAGCACCGCGGGGACGAGCAGCAGCACGAGCACGGCGACGCTCAGCGCAACGAGCGCCGCGCCGATGCCCGGGGGCGGGCAGCCGATGGCGCAGAGCACAAACGCCACGAGAAAGATCACCCACGGCACGAGCGCGGAGCGATTGCGGCAGAGAAAGACCGCGTTGTCCGCGATCTTCTGCATCGTCCCGTTGCTGACGGCGAAGCCGTAAAACAGCGTGATGACCATGAGCTGGAAGAACAGGGATACGGGGAAATAACCGACGATGGTGTTTGCGGGGAGTCCGAGGCCGAAGCCGCCGACCAGAAACGCCAGCGCGTAAGCCACAATGCCGACGTTGACGCTGAACCTGATGCTGACGACGACCGCCACGATTAGGGCGGCGAAGCAGACGATGAGCATACCCGTTTGCATACTTTTTTCTCTCCTTTTTGCGTCGGGCCCGCCGCATGGACCCGCACGAGCTGGAGACGCTCGCAAAAAAGATCTCCGACGCCACCCGCCGCCGCGTCAACGCGCTGAGCGGTCTCGACTGCATCGCGGAATAAAAAAGCCGGAACCGGTCCCGTCTCGGGACCGGTTTTTGCGATTTTGCCCACACCGTGCGTTAAAAAACGTTGCTTTTTTGTGGAAGGTGCGCTATACTCTGGCTGTGAAACGAGAAAGGGCGTGGGAAAAATGGAGTTTTCCGCAGACGCTGTCGCGGTATTCAATGCAATGAGCGAGGGCATCCTCATCATCGACACGGAGGGCGTGATCGTGTTCGGCAACGCCGCTTACCGGCGCTTTCTGCGTCTTGAGATTGGGCGCGAGCCCGGCGAGATCGTGGGCAGACGGCTGCGCGAGCTGCGGCCCGGTGCCCAGCTGCCGGACGTCGTCGCGGGCGGCGAAGCGGTGCTTCAGGCGCCGCGCAAGGAGAGCATGGACATTTACTGGGTGAACATGTACCCCATCCGCGCCGCGGACGGCAGGATTCTCGGCGGGCTCTCAGTCGTCACATTTATGGCGGAGGCGAGCGCCTTTCGCGAAAAGCTCGAAAGCATGGAGCACCGCAGCCGCCAGCTGCTCCGCCGCGCGACCAAGGCGATAAGCTCGCGCTACACCTTTGACTATATCACGGCGCGCAGCGAGAAGTCAAAGGCATGCAAGGACTTTGCCCGCCGCATCGCCGGCAGCGACGCGCCGGTGCTGCTCACGTCGGAGAGCGGCGCGGGCAAGGAGGTCTATGCGCAGGCCATCCATAACGCAAGCCCCCGCGCCGGCGGCGTGTTCCTCGCGCTCAACTGCGCCACCTTCAACCCCGATACGCTCGATTCCGAGCTTTTCGGCTATGTGGAGGGCGCGTTCCCCGGCGCGAAGGCGGGCGGAAAGCTCGGCATGTTCGAGGCGGCGGAGGGCGGCACGCTGCTGCTCGACGAAATTTCCGAGATGAAGCTGGAGATCCAGTCGAAGCTGCTGCGCACGCTTCAGGAGCGCACCATCCGCCCTGTCGGCGGTGTGGAGGAGATCCCGGTCAACGTCCGCATCCTCGCGGCGAGCAACGCCGATCTGGAGCACGCCATCCGCAACGGCCGTTTTCGCCCGGACCTTTACTACCGGCTCAGCACCTTCCACGTCCGCATCCCGCCGCTGCGGGAGCGGGCGGAGGACATTCCGCTGCTCGCGCGCCAGATGCTGATGGAGATTTCCACGAGCATGAAGCGGACCGTTGCCATCAGCGAGGACGCGCTCGCCCAGCTCCAGCGCCACGACTGGCCCGGCAATATCCGCGAGCTGCGCAACGTGCTGGAGTTTTCCGCCTATCTCTCCCGCACGGGCGTCATCGAGCGCGGCGACCTGCCGGAAAACATCGGTCCCGCCGCGCGGGACACCACCTCGCTTTATGACCGCGTCCGCCGCTTCGAGCGCGCGGAGATCCGCCGCGCGCTGGAGTTCCACGGCAGCGATCTCGCCGGAAAGCGCACCGCAGCCGAGGAGCTCGGCATCTCCCTCGCGAGCCTTTACAGCAAGCTGAAGGACAGGGAAAAAACCTGACTTCCAGAACTCTGGAAATGCCTTCCAAAATTCTGGAAGCGAAAAGCCGCCGCAGAATTGCACGAATTGCACAAATTCGCCGCACTCTGCGGCGGTTTCGTTTCCAGATATCCACAAGCCGGACCTCTTGAAATGCAAAAGCGCGGCGCGTAAGCTGAGTGTGAGGGCTGCGGGGAGCAGTCCGAAAAAAGAAAGAGATAAGGAGGAAACCTTTATGACCGCAGCACTGGCCATTCTCGGCTTTGTCACCGTCATCGCGATGATCGTTCTGATCATGACGAAAAAGCTCTCCCCCACCGTCGCGCTCATCATCATCCCCATCATCACCGGCATCATCTCCTGCTTCTTCATCGTAACGGACCCGGAGGGTGCCCCCGGCGTCGTG